>JAYPJO010000053.1:955-10922 GCA_038128465.1 Gammaproteobacteria bacterium | reverse complement strand
CTGTAAGCCTGGTGGTGGGCAATCGAATCCCATATTTCATAAAAAACTACACGTCCAGGATCATCAGTATCAACCAGAATCGCAAAATACTGGTTGCCATCAAATGCCCGTGTATCTTCTGCTGCCTCCTGAATAAAATCATAAAACTCTTCTACCCTGTCAGGGTCAATTTGCAACTCATTGGTATAATGAACAGCGTCATTCATCGAAGAAGAGCCGGACTGGGCCAAAGCAGTAATACTGCAAAACAAAAACAATAATACCCATAAAAATGACTTTTTGATCATTTTGGTTTCCTTTAACATCTTGTGTATCAATAAAGCTGGCAAGCTTATCATAGTGTTGGTAGTGTCATCCGCCATACAAATCAACACCAAAGGTCTGCTTGCCCTTATCGGCGGTATTACTAAAGTACGCCACAATTAATAAAAATATAAGCACAAATAACAATGATAAAAAATCCCAAAATCAGTCTCTTATCCAGCTGTCTCTTTCTGGCAGCTATATTGACCACCAGTATTTTTGCTCAGGATACAGATTCTGTTGCAGGTGATAGCCAGTGGCTAACTTATGGCGGAAATCTTGGCCATACCCGCCACGTTGATCTTGATCAGATCAATGCCGGCAACTTCAGTCGGCTGGAAATTGCCTGGCGCTTTAAAACCGACAACCTGGGTACTCAGCCCGAATTTAATTTCCAGAGCACGCCACTTATGGCCAACGGGGTACTTTATACCACAGCAGGTACCCGCAGGGCTGTCACAGCACTTGATGCTCAAACCGGTGAACAGCTTTGGGTATACAGCCTGCAGGATGACGAGGAGGAACTGAGAGCCTCACGCTCACCACGCAGATTATCCGGGCGTGGCCTGTCTTACTGGAGCGATGGTGAGCAAGAGCGAATCTATTATGTCACTATCGGCTACCAGCTAATTGCCCTGGATGCTCAAACCGGCCGTCCGATTGCCGATTTTGGAATTAATGGAAAGATCGATTTGCTGGATAGCCTGGAACAGGATATCAATTTTGACATTATCCAGATTGGCTATCATTCACCACCTCTGATTGCCAATGATGTCATCATAATCGGCTCTGCCCATAACGCACGATTCCGCGACACACTGGATGGTATCAAAGGCTATGTACGTGCTTTTGATGTCCGTACTGGTCGACATTTATGGACCTTTCACACAACGCCCCAGGATGACGAATACGGTAGTGATACCTGGCTGGAAAATTCAGCCCAATATGCCGGGTACGCCAGCGTCTGGACACGCATGTCCGCTGATGAAGAATTAAATCTTGCCTACCTGCCGGTGGAATCTCCATACAGTGACTACTATGGAGGCCGTCGCCCCGGTAACAACTTATTCGGTGAGACTTTGGTTGCGGTTGATATATCAACAGGTGAACGCAAATGGCATTACCAGATCGTGCACCATCCGCTCTGGGATTACGACATTCCCGCGGCACCAATACTGTTTGATATTGAAAAAGATGGCGAAACCATCAAAGCCCTGGCTCAGCCCACTAAACAGGCGCTTCTTTTTGTACTGAACCGGGAAACCGGGGAACCGATCTGGCCAATTCCGGAAGTCCCGGTGCCCCAGGGTAATGTTCCAGGCGAATGGTATTCGCCCACTCAACCTATCCCTTCCATTCAGTATGGTAAGGTGGGCATCAGTGAAGACGACCTCATCGATTTTACGCCAGAACTTGAGGCTGAAGCGCGAAGGGTTGCTGCCCAGCACATTATGGGCCCGCTCTACACACCACCAACCCTGCAAAGTGACGGTCGTGGTGCAGCACTGTTTGTGCGTGGCGGGAATAACTGGCCGGGCGGTTCATTTGATCCGGATAATGGCATGCTGTATTTGAATGCCAGTATTGATATTGGCGGCATTTCAGTTTGTCCAAACCCGCCAGGTTCAGAACTACCCTATGATATTTGCGAAGGCGGTGATTTTGTCGGTGTTGGTATGGATGTACAGGGACTGCCCCTGCTCAAGCCGCCCTATGGTGTCATCGTGGCGATTGATATGAATCGGGGTGAAGTTGCCTGGGAAATTCCAAATGCTGCTACTCCCGATGAAATACGCCAGCACCCGGCGCTGGCAGGTATTGATATTGGTCGTACCGGTCGACCTGGCTGGACTCCCGGACCACTGACAACCAGGACGCTGTTGATTGTTCCAGAACCGGGCTTTGGACCAACACCTGATGGTCGACGTGGCGCCATGATCAGAGCCTACGACAAAATCAGTGGAGTTGAAGTTGGTGCCATCCAGGTTCCTGCCCCGGCAAGTGGGGCACCCATGAGTTATGAAATCAACGGTGTGCAATATCTCGTCGTAGCTGTCAGCGGCAGTAATTATTCCGGTGAATTGCTTGCATTCAGAGTACACGAAGAAGGATCAACAATAGCTAGTTCATTACCGGATACCAGCTCCGTCACACTGGAACAGATACAAGGCAGCAGGCATGTCTGGCAGGGTATTTTCAGTGGCGCACAGGCAGCACGCGGCCAAACATTGTATGCAGAACACTGTTCTGAGTGTCATGGTGGTAACTTGCAGGGTCTGGAAATGGCACCAGCCCTGAGAGGGTTAAATTTCAATGCCAACTGGAACCGACAAACCCTTGATACTATGTTAAATAAAATGCTCACCATGCCTCCGACAGAGCCAAATAGCCTGACTACCCAGGCTTATCTTGATCTGCTTGCTTTCACGCTTGACAGCGGTGGTTTCCCGAGAGGAAATTCGGAACTGGACACAGACGATGAACTCGGAGCAATATACTTTACGTCAGGCAATCCTGATAATTAACAGTTAACTATCCCCTCAAGTTGGAGACCCACATGAAAAAACAACTGTACACATTAATTTGCCTGACCTTTATTTCTTTGCTGGTGGCCTGTTCACAGGAACAGGAATCAGGCATATCTTCAGATGCCGTTGAGTTTGAGTTGCCGGCTGTAGCCGACGATATAGTCATCGGGGATGATGGTTCTGACAGTAAACTTCGCGGCATTTTCCAAAATGCACCGGCACTGGCCTTTGAGCGGGCTGACATTATGTTAAACCCGGCTCTCGCTGTGATGACTGTCTCATCTATTGCAGCGGACCAGGACGGTAATTTTTATATTATCCATCGTGGAGAGGATACGGATTCCATTGTCGTAGCAAATGCTGACGGGGAAGTATTAAATACATTTGGGCAGGGACTGTTTGCCCGTGCTCATACCATTCGACTTGACCCAGCGGGCAATGTCTGGACGGTCGATTCCACTTCATCCATGGTCTACAAATTCTCACCGGAAGGAGAGCTTTTGCTGGAAATCAGTGTCGGCAATCTGCCCGAACCTTTGAGAGAATCATGTGGCACAAGTGATATCACCTTTGGAGATAACGGCAATCTCTTCATCTCAGACGGCTACTGTAATGCCAGAATTGTGGTTTATGATGCTGATGGTAACAACATCAATGAGTGGGGAAGTCCGGGTGATGGCCCTGGTGAATTCAATTTGCCTCATGCTATTGATATGAGCCCTGATGGTAATGTCTATGTAGCTGACCGTGAAAATGGCCGTGTTCAGTGGTTTAGCCAGGATGGTGAGTATCTGGGCGAATGGCACTTTGGTGGTCGCATACTGAGCATTACTTTTTCTAGTTCAGGCGAATTGTTTATCGGTGCAGAACCCAAAGGAGCAACCCCAATGCTTGAAGGCAACATCCTGCAACTGGACCCGCAAAGCGGAGAAGTACTGGGTAAAACTGCCGGCTTTGCCCATGGCCTTGGGGTCAGCCCGTCTGGCGTTGTATTGGCAGGCTCACTGACTGATGATATTACGATATACCACCCAAGGTAATTTACGAGGCACATGCACCAGGGCCTGAAAATCGGATGAACAATTACTAATTGCCATAATGCCTTTGGCACCAGGCTTTGCAGGAGATATCTGTAATTACTTTTTACCTTTGATATCTGCGGTTGCAGAAGCTATCATCTGCCGTCCGAACCAACTTAATCTATAAAAGTATACTTATCCCTTAAGATTTCAAAATATTTAATAATCCAGGTTCAGGGGAAGTAAGGAGATGATCATGTTTCAATATCTGAATAAACATAAGAAAAACACATTTAAAACCCAGCTCAAACTGCTCATCAGCTGCATGATATTAAGCCCGATGCTGCTGAATTCAGCCACAGCAGCTGATGAATTCACCCCGGCAGGCATGGGCCCTGGCAATCAGACAATTGAGAATTTCACCCCTGTTAATGATGCGATGCTGCAAAACCCTGATCCTGCTGACTGGTTGATGTGGCGCCGAACTCTTAATTCCTGGGGTCACAGCCCTCTGGACCAGATTAACACTGATAACGTTGACCAGCTGCGCATGGTATGGACCAGAGGCCTGGATGACGGTATACAGGAAGGCACGGCCCTGGTACATGATGGCATCATGTTTTTCCCTGGCCCAATGGATGTTACCCAGGCTATTGATGCTGCAACCGGTGATCTGATCTGGGAACATCGTCGTCGTTTGCCCGATGACCTGCGCGACTATTTCCCGGTGCCTGATATTAATCGTAATCTGGCCATCTATGGCGAACTGATTATTGATACCAGTGCCGATGATTTTATTTATGCCCTGAATGCGCGTACCGGTGAGCTGGTCTGGGAAACCCAGATACTTGATTATCACCGCGGCGCACAACAAACCTCGGGGCCTATTATTGCCAACGGCATGGCTATTTCCGGTCGTGGTTGTGAGCCTGAAGGCAGCCCGGAAGCTTGTATCATGACCGCACATGATGCTGAAACCGGTCGCGAAATCTGGCGCACCAGTACGATTGCTTTAATGAACGATGAAAATGGTGATAGCTGGGGAGACATGGAAGACAGCGCACGTTGGCATGTCGGCACTTGGTTGGTTCCATCTTATGACGCTGAACTGAACCTGGTTTATTTTGGCACCTCGGTTACCTCACCTGCCCCTAAATATACAATGGCCGGTAATGAATACGACTATCTCTATCATAATTCCACACTGGCACTTGATGCCGATACCGGTGAGATTGTCTGGTACTACCAGCATCTAGTTGATCACTGGGATTATGACTTTCCCTTTGAAAGAATGCTTGTGGATACAGCCGTCACACCAGATCCTGATGCTGTTGAATGGATTAACCCTGATATTGAGCCCGGTGAAGTCCACAAAGTCCTTACCGGCATTCCTGGCAAGCCTGGCCTGATTTACACACTAGACCGAGAAACCGGTGAGTTTTTATGGGCAACACCTGTTGTATACCAGAATATTGTTTCAGATATCGATGTAAATACCGGTGCTGTTTCAATCAATCCTGAGGTGCTTTTCACCGAAGTCGGGCAGACACGATTTGTCTGTGGTGGATTGAGCAGAGGCTGGCCATCAGGTTCATATAATCCAAGCAGCAACACAATGTTCTTTTCACTGACGAACCAGTGCGAAGATGTTACTGCGACTCTGACCGAGCCCTCACTGGATAACCTTTATGGTCGCTTTGGTCGTCCTGCTGCTTTGCCTGATGGTGAACAGGGCGCTCCAAACAATGTAAAGGCTGTATCCGTTGAAACCGGAGAAACTCTCTGGTCTTATGAACAGGGTGCCGTCATGCTGACATTGATCACTACTGACGGTGGACTGGTGCTTGGCGGCGACAACAATGGCCGCATGAAAGCCCTAGATCAGGATACCGGTGAGGTCCTCTGGGAAATCAATCTGGGTTCAACTGTGAGTGGTTACCCAACTACTTTCATGGTTGATGGTAAGCAATATCTGTCAGTCAGTACCGGTATGTCTCTGTTTGCCGGTGCAACTGATGCCAACAACCTGTTTGTTTTTGCCTTACCGGATTAATTAACAGCTATGTTAAAAAGGCCATTTTTTAAATGGCCTTTTTTTATTGTCGAAATATTTTTCAAAAAACTGCAATGACGACCCAAACGATTCCAGCCATAAAAAGAACCACTTCCAGAAACATAATGTGGATAATGGCTATACCCTATTACTTGCTGTTGGTGCCATTCAACTGGTTCATGTCTGTTATTGGTAAACCTGGTTTTCTCTTCCTGTTTGTCGGTAAACGCGGCAGAAACCCGAAAAGACTCAATAAGGTCTTTGCAGACTATACGCCCGTATCCGGTGATATTTTTGTCAGCACTTTCTCCAAAAGCGGCACCAACTGGATGATGCAGATTGCTCACCAGATAGCCTGGCATGGTGAGGGGGAATTTGAAAATATCCATGATGCCGTGGCCTGGCCTGATTCGCCCAGCAGTCGTGCCCAGAAAGCCATAACGCCTTTACATAGCGATTCCATCAGGAAGATGAGCCCTACCGGAATGCGTGTTATAAAAACTCATTTATCCGCCCATTACGTACCTTTTAATGATCTGGCGAAATACCTGATTGTGATCCGCGACCCTAAAGAAGTTTTTGTTTCCAGTTACCCATTTGTAGGAAGCCTTGCCGGTCCGATTATGCCAAGCGTTGATGTCTGGCTGGGTCAGTTTCTGACTAAATACTGGTCAATGAATTTTGGCAATACCTGGGCTGAACACACAGCCAGTTACTGGGCCCTTCGTGACAAACCAAATGTTCTGGTTTGCTCCTATACCAAACTGAAACAGGACCCTGAAGCGGGGATACGCAAGGTAGCTGAAACGCTTGGCGTTGAACTGACTGAAGAAGAATTGGCAAAGGTTATCCATAGAAGCTCCGTGCAATATATGAAAAGCATCAACCATAAATTCAATCCCATGGGTGGCAATTCACTGCCATGGGGATCTAACTTTGTGATGATCAGGAAAGGCGAAACCGGTAATTCCTCGGAAATGATTTCCCGGGAACAGCAAATCAGAATTGACCAGCATTTCATGCAGGAGTTAAAGGATTTAAATTCTGACTTTCCTTACGAGGAATTTTGCCAGATAACCAGTTAGGTAATTTTTACTGAATTAAAGCAGTGCCAGAATTTCTTGAGTTTTGTTTTGCATTAATGCCTGGTCGGTGCGCGATTCCACATTAAGGCGAATGACCGGTTCTGTGTTGGACATACGCAGGTTAAATCGCCAGTCACCCATGTCCATGCTCAATCCATCTGTAAAATCAGTGCTGATGGCCTTATCGGTATAATTATTCTGCACTTTTTCTATGGCTTTGCCGGCATCCTCAACTTCACGGTTTATTTCTCCACTGGCCGGAAATGCACGCATACGTTCTTCTACCAGACTGGAAAGCTTTTGACCGGAAACAGATAAAATTTCGCATACCAGCAACCAGGGAATCATGCCACTGTCGCAATAAAAGAAATCCCTGAAGTAATGATGGGCGCTCATTTCTCCACCATAGACAGCATCAACTTCGCGCATTTTTTCTTTGATAAAGGCATGGCCACTTTTACATAAAACGGCCTCCCCACCCTTTTCTTCGACCACTGCCAAAGTATTCCAGCTCAGGCGTGGATCATGAATGATTCTTTCGCCTGACTGTTTGTTAAGAAAGGCTTCGGCAAGTAATCCAACAATGTAATAGCCTTCGATGAAAATGCCATTTTCATCGAAGAAAAAACAGCGATCAAAATCACCATCCCAGGCGATACCCAGATCCGCTTTGTGCTCCAGAATGGCATCTATGGTGGGCTGTCGATTTTCTTCAAGCAGGGGGTTTGGAACTCCGTTTGGAAAATTTCCATCTGCTTCATGATGAATTTTAATAAAGTCGATGGGCAGATATTTCTCCAGCAGATCTATTATCAATCCGGCGCCGCCATTACCTGCATTACAAACAACTTTCAAAGGTTTCAGGTTGGAAATATCCACATATGACAGTAAATGCTCGATGTAAACCTGTTTGATATCCAGATCAGTTATCTCACCTTTTTGCTCCGGAGACGAAAATTCATTTTTTTCCGCCAGGGCCCTGATTTCTTTCAGGCCAGTATCACTGCTGATAGGTTTTGAATTTTCACGAACAAATTTCATGCCGTTGTAATCTTTTGGATTATGGCTTGCTGTCACAACTATCCCGCCATCCATATTAAGGTGGCTTGTTGCAAAATAAATTTCTTCCGTACCACATTGTCCTAGGTTGCTGACATTGACGCCAGCATCGGTAAGACCATCAACGAGAGCCTGACAAATCTGTTTACTGCTCAGGCGTATGTCATAGCCCACCACAACCCGTTCGGGAATTAAAAAAGCAGCATAAGCCCTGCCTATACGGTAAGCGATGTCTTCATTGAGCTGGTCGGGAATCCGACCACGCACGTCATAGGCTTTAAAACAGCTTATTTCTTGCATATTTTTTATTATCCATAACTACAGTAATTTTATGATGAACTAATCCAATGGCTCGTATACATTTTCAAAATAAAAATTATTAGCTTCCATGAAGCCGCCGACACTACCACAATCAAAACGTCTGCCCTTGAATTTATAGGCAATAACACCACCGTTTTTAGCCTGCGTTAAAAGTGCATCTGTAATTTGAACTTCATTGTTCCTGCCGGGTGGCGTCTGACGAATAATTTCAAAAATATCCGGCGTTAAAATATAACGACCGATGATTGCCAGATTACTGGGCGCATCTTCCGGAGCGGGTTTTTCCACCATATCAGTAATTCGAATGATCCCCGGTGCTATTTCATCTCCGGCAATTACACCGTACTTGTGGGTTTCATCGGCAGGCACTTCTTCTATTGCGACAATGCTGCACTGGTATTCTTCAAATAATGCTGCCATCTGGGAGAGCACACCCTGCTCAGGGGCATAGCACAGGTCATCTGCCAGAACCACGGCAAAAGGCTGGTCACCAATCAGTGTTTCACCGGTTAAAATAGCATGCCCAAGGCCCTTCATTTCGATCTGACGAGTATAGGAAAACACAGCCTGATCCATAATATTTCGGATGTTTACCAGGTATTTTTCTTTATCAGTCCCGGAAATCTGATGCTCAAGCTCATAATTTTTATCGAAGTGATCACTGATGGCGCGCTTGCCTCTACCGGTTATGATGGCCATACTGTCCATTCCGGCCTCCAGCGCCTCTTCAACGCCATATTGAATTAATGGTTTGTCCACAACCGGTAGCATTTCCTTGGGCATGGATTTTGTTGCTGGCAAAAAACGTGTGCCATAACCGGCTGCCGGGAATAAACATTTCTTTATAGCTGATGTGCTCATAAATAAAACCTTGTTAATGCCTGTCCTGATTGAAACTAACGAATTGTTTGGGAAAGCTTTCCCGAGATACCGGCCATAATCTTGAACCAGTACCGCCAGCCATTACAACCGGAATTATCATAAAGTTACTTCTCTGGATTTATCCATACTCAAATGTGCCCCGCATTATAACGACTTAAATAATGAAATCATTCTGGTTTCAGGCTACTTATCTCTATAATAGCGGCTTTTTGCCAACGCACACCCGCAATTTAGCACGCGTGCGATAAAGCAGGACTCTATGACAACTGAATTTTCACCAAAAAGCAGTTATACCCGGGAAGAGCTTCTCGCCTGTGGCCATGGCCAGCTGTTTGGCCCGGGCAATCCCAAACTCCCCATCGACAATATGCTGATGATGGATCGCATCGTTGAAATATCTTCAGATGGAGGCAGTGATGGCAAGGGTCATATCATTGCAGAACTTGATATCACCCCTGATCTCTGGTTTTTCGATTGCCATTTCGATGGGGATCCGGTCATGCCAGGATGTCTGGGGCTTGATGCCATGTGGCAACTGATCGGGTTCTATCTGGGCTGGCGTGGCAATCATGGCAAGGGCCGGGCGTTGGGTTGTGGTGAAGTAAAGTTTACTGGTGAAATTCTGCCACATCATAAAAAAGTCGTTTATGAACTGGACATTAAACGCCTCATTGAGCGCAAACTCATTATGGGCATCGCAGATGGCACGGTTTCGGT
>JAYPJO010000053.1:0-945 GCA_038128465.1 Gammaproteobacteria bacterium | reverse complement strand
CATTTATACTACCAAAGGGCTAAAAGTTGGCTTATTTAAGCCTGATGAGTCATTATCCTAAGCAAGCAGGAATATTGAACAAGCAATTTAGGGAGTCTTGATAAATGCGTCGTGTGGTTGTTACGGGTATGGGAATTGTTTCCTGCCTGGGTCTTGATAAAGAATCAGTTACCGAATCATTGCTGCACGGGCGTAGCGGCATCTCATACCGACCCGACTATGAAGAAGTCGGCATGCGCAGTCATGTCGCTGGCGCCGTTGATATTGATTTTTCAGAATATATCGACCGTAAATCGCTGCGCTTCATGAGTTCAGCTGCTGCCTACGGCTATATTTCCATGGACCGGGCCATTGCCGACTCTGGCTTGTCTGAAGATCAGGTTTCCAATATTCGTACTGGAATCATCATGGGTTCTGGCGGCTCATCTACCCAAGATCAGATTGAAACTGTTGATATCCTGAGAGAAAAAGGTCTGAAAAGAGTCGGCCCTTACCGTGTTACACGCACCATGAGCAGCACGGTTTCAGCATGTCTTGCTACACCGTTTAAAATCAAAGGGGTGAATTACTCCATTTCATCTGCCTGCTCAACCAGCGCTCATTGCATTGGCAATGCCATGGAACTGATTCAACTCGGCAAACAGGATGTGGTATTTGCTGGTGGCGGAGAATCCGAACACTGGTCTTTGAGCTGTATGTTTGATGCCATGGGTGCACTTTCTACAAAATATAACGAGACCCCCGATAAAGCATCCAGGGCTTATGATGTGGATCGTGATGGTTTTGTTATCGCTGGTGGCGGCGGCACACTGGTTATCGAAGAGCTGGAACATGCCCTGGCCAGAGGCGCCAAGATCTATGCAGAATTAACAGGTTATGGTGCGACATCTGACGGCTATGACATGGTAGCTCCTTCCGGGGAAGGTGCCGTGCGCTGTATGCAGA
>JAYPJO010000052.1:8316-10957 GCA_038128465.1 Gammaproteobacteria bacterium | reverse complement strand
CACTGGGTTTGCGCAGGGTCTATGTGATTACCACCGGGGCTACCTGTTCTGCAAGCGAGTCGATCATCAATTCCCTGCGCGGCATTAACATTGAAATAATCCAGATAGGCAGTACAACCTGTGGCAAACCCTATGGTTTTTTTCCGACAGACAATTGCGGTACAACCTATTTCAGCATTCACTTTAAAGGGGAAAATGATATCGGTTTTGGCGATTACTCTGATGGTTTCAGTCCTGCCAATACCACAGGTTTTGCCGGCGTGCTGGTCGCGGGTTGCGCAGCGCTGGATGATCTGGGCCATGATTTGGGTGATATCAATGAAGGTCTACTGGCGACAGCATTACAGTACCGTGACTCAATGACCTGTCCAGTAGCGCCGGTTTCTACAATTTTTGCTACCCAGTCCCTGCCCGATGATCAACGGGTATTTAATTTATCTGGTCAGGACTCCCTTGCTTATAAGATTCTGGGTATCCCGTGATGAAGCTAAACGTATTGTATTGGGCTGTGCTGCTGGTCGTTACTGTTGGCTGCACTTCAATGGGAATGGTTCCAGCTCTCAGAATATCTTCTGGCAACAGTAATGGTGACATTGATCGCCTGTTACTGGAAACTGCTCTTGCCGAGATGTTGGACGGGGCTGATGTTCAAATCGCCAGTGATGCCTTGCTTGATAATCCTGAAATAATCATTGAAAGGCGCAGGCAAAATATACCAGGTTCTGCCGGCTCGGTTCAGGGCAGAGATACCGGGATGCCTGATCATTTCAGGCTCTGGAAACGAGGAGATACCTGCCTGCTGGAGCATGTTGAATCTGCCCGGCTAATGGTTCTGGAAGATGTTGCCTGTGTTGAGTATCAGCCCTGAGCAAAGCCTGATACCGACTATATTGCCTGAATTACAGTCGCTGTCTCAATCTGACAGCGCCAACTGCAGGACTCTGGCAACATGCACAGCTTCGCGACCGGTACCATGCTCTATCTGACTGCGGCAACTGGTGCCGTCAGCCACGATGATGCTGTTCTCCTGGTCGGCCTGGATAGCAGGAAACAGACTAAGATTACCCATCTGCATGGATGCATCATAATGTTCTGCCTCATAACCAAATGAACCGGCCATGCCACAACAGGAGCTGTCAATGGTGTTAACTTGCAGTCCGGGGATGAGGGCAAGTACCTGTTGCACTGGCGTCATCACTGCAAAAGCCTTTTGATGACAATGGCCGTGCAAGAGAGCCTGTTTGTTTGCAATGGGTTTCAATTCAAGATTCAACTTGCCAGCTGCATGTTCTCTGGCAAGAAATTCTTCAAACATGAAGACGTTTCCAGCCAGACTCTGTGAAGCCTCACCGGGCAACAGGGCAATATATTCATCACGCAGGGTCAGCAGGCAAGAGGGTTCCAGTCCAACAACAGGCACACCGCGTTGCACATAAGGCAAGAGTGTATCTATCATGCGCCGGGCTTCAACACGCGCCTCTTCCAATAAACCATTGCTGAAAAAAGTCCGGCCGCAACACAGGGAACGCCCATTATCCAGCGGACGTGGACAGCTGACTTTATAACCAGCGGCTTCCAGTACCTGCACTGCGGCATGTGCATTTTCAGTTTCAAAACAGCCATTAAAAGTATCGACCAGCAATACAACTTCAGGCTTGTTACTTTCGTCTGCGGGATTTTCAGTCGTGTGTTTAAAATGATCAGAGCGCCATCGTGGCAGTTTACGTTTACTGCTGATACCAAGCAGCCATTCAGAAATTTTGGCCAGCCCTGGAATCTGATCACGTAAATTCAACAGTAAACTGAGGTTTTTCAGTCGTGGGGCATAACGGGGTAAATAGGCAAAAACTTTTTCGCGCAGCTTTATGCCATGTTTCTGGTGATAGTGGTGTAAAAATTCTGTTTTCATCCTGGCCATATCAATGCCGGTCGGGCATTCCCGTTTACAGCCCTTGCAGCCAACACAAAGATCCATGGTCTGGTACATCGCATCAGAGGTAAATGCATCAGTCCCCAGCTGACCGCTGATAGCCAGTCGCAAGGTGTTGGCTCTGCCGCGGGTCAGGTGTTGTTCATTTTTTGTGATGCGATAAGAAGGACACATGACCCCGACATTGGCTTTACGGCAGGCACCGTTGTTATTACACATTTCAATAGCACGATTAAATCCATCCCATTCGGACCAGTCCAGAGCTGGTTTAAGTTCGATGGCTTCATAACCAGGAGCGAAGCGCATAAGACTGCGGTCATCCATCTTGTGCGGGTTGACAATCTTGCCGGGGTTGAACAGACCGCCCGGATCAAAATAATTTTTAACTTCCTGGAAATTTTCAACCATGCGTTTGCCAAACATGGGTTCGTGAAATTCCGAGCGTGATATGCCATCTCCATGTTCCCCGGAATGTGAGCCCTTGTATTCCCGTACCATTTCCATGGTCTCTTCAGCAATAGCACGCATCTTGCTGGCACCGCTGTCTTCTTTCATATTCAATACAGGTCTGACATGTAAGGTGCCAACAGAAGCGTGAGCATAGAAAGTGCCGGTTGTCCCATGTTTATGAAAAATATCAGTAAGACGACGGGTGTATTCGGCAAGGTCTTCCAGTTTGACAGCACAATCCTCGATGAAGGAAATCGGTTT
>JAYPJO010000052.1:0-8306 GCA_038128465.1 Gammaproteobacteria bacterium | reverse complement strand
GACATCATGATGTTGAGACCGGATTTGCGAACTTCCCAGATATCATGCTGAAAATTTGCATCGGTAGCTTCCACTACCGAATCGGGAAAACCAAGGTCGGCCATTAGTTCAACCAGTTGTCTTAAGCTTTTTTCCTGCTCGCTATAGTCCTCGCCGGCAAATTCAACCAGCAGCAGGGCCTGTGGTTCTCCCTGGACGAAACGGTTGACGGTCTGGGCAAATATAGGAATATCGCGGGCCAGGTCAATCATGGTTCGATCCACCAGTTCTACAGCCGACGGATTCAGTTTGACAATGTGCTGGGTGCTATCCATGGCCTCATAAAATGTCGGGAAATGACAGACTCCCAGTACTTTGTTTTCCGGTACCGGCTGCAGGTTCAGGTGTATGCGTTGAAAGAAACCGAGTGTGCCTTCTGAACCGACTAAAACTCTGGCCAGGTTGGGGTCTGCTTTGACGAGCTCATCAATATTGTAGCCACCGACTCTGCGTAATAAATCAGGAAAACGTGCGTTTATTTCTTCCGCTTCCCGCTGTCCGAGAGCCAACAGTTGTTCCGCCAGTTTCTGGTGACTGGTCTGGGCAAAAGATTCACCGTTGAGTTTTTTAAAGTGAGCACGCGTACCATCAGCCAGCAATGCTTCAATAGATTGAACATTGTGTACCATGTTGCCATAACGGATAGATCTGGCTCCGCAACTGTTATTGCCGGTCATGCCGCCTATAGTTGCCCTGTTGGCAGTAGAAACATCTACCGGATACCAGAGGCCATGTGATTTCAGTTGCCGGTTCAGCTCATCAAGAACCATGCCCGGTTGTACACAGACTGTTGCATCATCCTTGTTAAAGTCAATCAGCTTTTTCAAGTGCCGGGTGGTATCAATGACCAGGGCTTCTCCAATTGTCTGGCCATTTTGCGAAGTGCCTCCACCTCTGGGTAAAACCGGTACGCCTTCTTCCGCAGCTATCTGTATAGCAATTTCCACATCCTCTTCCGTGGCCGGGATTACTACGCCCAGCGGCATGATCTGATAGATGGATGCATCAGTGCTGTATCTTCCCCTGGAAAAGTGGTCGCTGAGGACTTCGCCCCTGACTTCTTGCTGTAACCGGCGAAACAGCGGGTCGGTATTGTTCATTGTTGAATATCGTTGTTTTGAGTTTGTGGTAAAGCGTTAATTAAAAGGGATCCCCGTCCAAGTCTGGGCATAAGTAAATTCTACCCTAAATATTTAGCCTTACCTATGAAGCATGCGATATATTAGGCTCAGTAAACCTGAGAAAAACAAAAATAAGTGAGGACAGGGTTGTGGCAATACAACCAGAATTATTTGAAGAATTGAATCTGCTGGCTTTGTTTAATCTCGACAGCATGCAGGAAGGGATCAAGGTTCACAGTGATGCAGGCAAGGAGAAGATACAGGCGGCTGAGCGTTTGTATGAAAAAGGGATTATTACGCAGGTAGATGGTGGTTACCTGACCACGCTAGGGATAGAAGCTGCCCAGCATGCACATGCCCTGATCAATATTTTAAAGCTGGTTACGCACTAGGCAGGTATTCAAAGCAAAAAAAGACCAGAGCATTGACTCTGGTCTTTGGTTAGTCTGGTACTTACTTTACTGAATTACAAACTACTGAATTGGAATATGCAGCACGTATTCTTTTTCGTTGGGGATGCCGCCGCCCTTGAATTCTCGAATGGAATTATCGAAAAACTCTTCAACGTATTCCTCGGCTTCAAGGCCCCGGCGAAACAGTATGCTTATTTCATGAACGTCGCCAGCATGTACCGCACTTTCTACATCGTTTAGCTGAATATGCATGCCGCCTGGTTCCAGAACGACCCGTTCTCTGGGCTGCACCTCAATATATTCAAGCGTTTCGTTATTGCTGTTTTTAAGAGTAGCGTCGCCAAACAGCTCGCCGGATGCACTTAAAATTAAAATGGGTTCGGCATGCAAATTGGTGATAGAGAAGTAAATATTGGCATTGCCCATGTCAGATTCTGTAGCTTCAATATAAGGACTCTCAATACCAAAAAAGCCCGGAATTACCAGTGGTGCAGCAATAGTTGCTGTCTGGAAAAGGGCTAATACGACTAGGCCGGCTGAAAGTTTTTTTATTAGTTTTTTGATACCTGGGTTCATATTCCACCTCGCTGCATTTTTATAAGCACTTTTTATCGAGTTATCGAGCGTATATCCGGTATTACTCGATACCAGTGTGTTATGTAATGACTTCTTGTTTTATCCGCTGAAATCTACCATTTATTACCAGAAATACAAGGTTTTTAAGGCAATCTTTTGATTTGAGCTTAACATTCAAGAGATTGCATGTATTATCACTTCTGGAAACTTTTAAGTATTAAGGATCATTTCCATGAAAAAGACCATGACTGGTGGTGAAGCCATGGCTCTGGCTGCAAAGGCCAACGGTATTTCACAGATATTCGGAATACCAGGCGCACAGATTTATCCCCTGTTTGATGCTTTTAAACGTGATGGCTTTGATGTCATCGTGCCCAGGCACGAGCAGACGGCTGGTTACATGGCGATGGGTGCTGCTAAATCAACCGGCAAGCCTGCAGCCATGGCAGTTGTTCCTGGACCGGGAGTGTTGAATGCAACTGCTGCACTTTGCACCGCGATGGGAAACTGTTCTGAAGTACTTTGCATGGTTGGCCAGGTTCCCACAAGCTATATGGGCGTTGGCAGGGGACACCTGCATGAACTGGCTGATCAGGCCGCTACTCTCAGGAGTATCATCAAGGATGCCGTTCGTATCGATAACCCCGAACAGGCTACCCGGGTCATGAATGCAGCATTTGAAACCATGTCCAGTGGCAGGCCTGGGCCGGTCTCGGTTGAAATGTGCTGGGACACCATGGCACAGGAATGGGATGTAGACATTGGTGAAGGGTCAAATCAGGTCAATAAACCTGCAATAAACCCTGATGCTATCAAGGCAGCGGCCAAAGCAATCAGCCAGGCTAAAAAACCAATGATCATGTGTGGCGCTGGCGCCCAGGATGCCAGTGAAGAAGTGCGTGCGCTGGCAGAGTTGCTGAACTGCCCGGTCACGGCTTTCAGAAGTGGCCGTGGCGTACTGGCAGAAGATCATTCTCTTTATGCTCCACCTGTTGCTGCACGTGTGTTATGGGATGATTGTGATTTGTTGATTGGTATTGGTTCACGCCTGGAAATGCCCTATATGCGCTGGGTTGCCGGCTCCACTTATCAGCCCAGACCGAACGATGATCGTACCCTGGTTCGTATCGACATTGACCAGGCTGAACTGGATCGATTTGAGGCAGATATAGCTGTACTGGCAGATTCAGCTGAGGGCTGCCGGGCATTGATTGCAGAACTGGAATCCATGGTGCAACCTGATTTGTCGCGTAGTGATGATATCGCAAGGATCAAAGCCGGCGCCCTGAAAGCCATCCAGAAAGTGCAACCACAAATGAGGTATCTGAATACGATTCGTGAAGTGCTGCCCAGGGATGGTTTTTATGTGCCGGAATTGTCACAGATGGGCTTTGCAACCTGGGCTGGTGGTATGGAAATTTATCAACCCAGAACCTATATCTCTGAAGGCTTCCAGGGCACTTTGGGGTTTGGCTTTCCAACAGCGCTGGGGGTCAAGGCTGCTAATCCTGAGCGTGCAGTTGTGTCTGTCACTGGCGACGGAGGCTTTATGTTTGGCATGCAGGAAATGGCTACAGCCGTGCAATATGGCATCGGGCTTATAACCCTGGTATTCAACAATAATTCCTTTGGCAACGTGCGCCGTGACCAGCAAATGGGTTTTGGTGGCAGACTGATCGGTGCAGACCTGGTAAATCCTGATTTCATGAAGCTTGCCGATAGTTTTGATATGGCCGGTGCGCGGGTATCCTCGCCTGAGGAATTAAAGCCGGTACTCGCCAAAGCCATTGATGATGACAAACCAGCCCTGATTGAAGTCAATGTTGAAACCGGATCGGAAGCAGCGGCCTGGGAATTTATCAATATCTACGATACGCCTGAATTGGGTTAACAGCGTCGGGCCATTTTGGCAGACAAGGATAATTATTGATGAAAAAAGCGATCTATAAAATCCTTGATATTATCCTGCTGCCCTTTATATACATATCAGCCTGGCTGTTAAAAGTTGTTCGCAAAAAGGGCGTGCATCGTCTGCCCAATATTAAAAGAGCCTTGCTGCAGGTTGGCGTATTCCCCATTCGTAATCATTACTATGAACCCCAGTTTGATTTTCGTGAAGAGCATAAGGCTTTGGCGCTGGATCGTAATCTGCCCGGAATTGAATTGAATGATGCTACCCAGCTGGATTTTCTGAATCTGCTGACATTTACCAAAGAACTTGAAGATATAAACCTCAATAAAGGTAGTGAACTGGAGTTTTATTTACATAATGGTTCTTTTGGTCCAGGTGATGCCGAGTACTGGTATCAGCTCATTCGTCACATTAAACCCAAAAGAATCATTGAGATAGGCAGTGGCAATTCAACTCTGATGGCAATCAGGGCTATTAACAATAATCAGAAAGAGGATGCTGGTTATGCTTGTGAGCATACCTGCATAGAACCTTATGAAATGCCCTGGCTGGAAAAAACTGAAGTGTCCGTATTTAGAAAAAAAGTTGAGGATGTGGAAATTTCTTTTTTTTCACAGCTTGAAGAAAACGATATTTTATTTATCGATTCCTCGCACGTGATAAGACCGCAGGGCGATGTGCTGTTTGAATATCTGGAACTCCTGCCAACCCTGAACAAAGGCGTCATTGTTCATGTGCATGATATTTTTCTGCCCAGGAATTATTCTAAGGACTGGCTGGAAGATAAAGTCAGCTTCTGGAATGAGCAATATCTATTAGAAGCTTTTCTCAGTCATAATCAAAGCTGGTCAATACTCGGTGCGCTTAATTATCTGAGTCATCATTATTTTGATGAATTAAAACGGGTCACGCCATTTCTGACTCCGGCAAATGAACCCGGCTCTTTTTACATGAAAAAGATTGCCTAGATTCATTTGCTGTAGTACCGCTGGTTTTATTGCTGACTGGCCGCAAACTGCTGTCTGGTCAGTATGTACTGTCTTATGGCCTCGGCGTCTTCAGCATCGAGTTCCGAGCCAAAACCAACCATGCCGCGGTCGGAGAAAATACCATCCAGGACAACACTGGCAAATCCGGCTGAATCTGCCGAAAAAGGACTGTAACGCAGATCCTGGATAACGCCACTGCCAACAGCACCAGCACCATGACAGGCTCCACAGTAACGGTCGTATACCAGGAAGCCCTGTTCGGCCATATCCATATCAATCTCTACACCACTCAGATCAGGCAGTTCAGGTGAAGGTAGCTGATAATCCGGCAAAGCTGCTTCACCGCCCAGTTTAAAAGTCAGGATTCGACTGTTATCCAGGGTCTGGCCGGAATTCAGTGAAAGAGGCCCAAGAATCATGGGCCCGATACCACCCCAACCCGCCATGACAGTGAGGTACTGTTCACCATCCACCTCGTATGTCACCGGTGGTGCCACGACGCCAGCCTGGGTCGGATATTCCCATAATTCAGTGCCGGTGCTGGTGTCATAGGCCTTGAGAAAACCCGCGGCTGTTCCCTGAAAGACCAGGTCGCCAGCGGTCGATAATACCCCACCATTCCAGAGTCCCGGGTATTGCACACGCCAGCGTTCTTCCTGTGCTACCGGATCCCAGGCAGCAAGATGGCCCAGGGTTGCTGCCTTGACGGCTTCGATGACATCAGGGTCATCGGGCAGGCGGGCTACCGAGGTATCTATGCCAAGATTTGCCGCCAGTTCTTTGGCTTCGAAGTTGTTATCCGCTGAATAGGGGAAACTTATTTCCTGTGCGGGCAGGTAAACCAGTCCGGTTTCCGGGTTGTATGACATGGGATGCCAGTTGTGACCGCCCAAGAAGGCAGGGGACACGACAGAGACTTCTCCGGTTTCCCAGTACCTGGCTGAATCCAGTATATTGGGTCTGCCGGTTTCTGGGTCTATACCATCGGCCCAGGTTACCGGTACAAAGTTTTCGCCGGAAATGAATTCACCAGTTGCCCGGTCTATGACATAGAAAAAGCCATTCTTGGGAGCCTGCATGATGACCTGGCGCATGGCGCCGTCAATTTCCAGGTCGGCAAGAATCATGTGCTGGGTGGCCGTGAAGTCCCAGGCATCGCCGGGTGTTGTCTGGTAATGCCAGACATACTCACCGGTATCTGCATCCAGGGCAACTATGGAAGATACGAATAAATTATCACCAACACCTTCACTTCGGATTTGCGGGTTCCAGGGGGATGAATTGCCGGTGCCTATATACAGAAGTCCCAGATCGGGGTCGTAGGCCATGGAGTCCCAGGCAGTTCCACCACCGCCCAGCGTCCACCATTCACCCTGCCAGGTTTCAGCCGCCATTGCCATGGTGTCTGATTCAAATCCATCTGCCGGATTGCCGGGCACCGTATAAAAACGCCAGCGTTGTTCACCGGTTTCAATGTCATAGGCCGTAACATAACCCCTCACACCAAATTCAGCACCGCCATTACCTATGAAAACCAGGCCTTCAGCCACTCGGGGTGCACCGGTAATGGTATAGGGCTGGGATAAATCAACAGTCAGTACCGACCAGATTTCCTCGCCACTTTGGGCATCCAGTGCGATCAGGCGGCCATCCAGGGTGCCAACAATCACTCGATCCTGCCACCAGGCAACCCCACGGTTCACGGCATCGCAGCAGCCGTGAACGGCATGTGAACGGTCAACCTGCGGATCATAGCTCCATAGTGTTTCACCGGTTCGGGCATCAAGGGCATGCACTATGCTCCAGGCTGCAGTGGTATACATGGTGCCATCGACAATGATAGGGGAAGCTTCCTGACCACGGCTCTCGGGTAAATCCACATACCAGGCCAGCGACAGGTCAGCAACGCTATCGGCATTGATCTGATCCAGTGGACTGAAGCGCTGCTCTGACCAGGTGCGGCCATGTGCCAGCCAGTCACCCGGTCTGTCGTCCGCTTCAGCTATGGACGGATATTCAGGCTGCTCAGTCGTAGCGGTAGCCATGTTACCTGCTTCAACGTCACCTGCAGTATTATCATTGGCAGTATCCTGACCACATGCGGCAAGTATCAATGCCAAAAAGGCATATCCGGTCAGTTGTGAAATTGTATGCTTGTTGTTTGTTAAAACGTTTTGCATTTACTTCTCCAAAAAACAGTTGTTTTCTAACGGTTAAAGGCCGGTACGAAGAGCATTATTTACCGGAATACTCAGGGAGATCGACTGATAATCAATGCCTTCAAAATAACTAACAAATTCTTCAGCCAGCTCGGCTTCATCAGAACTGATATCGCCATTATCAAGGGCTTCTGCCAGTGTGATCTGGCCAGCGATAACTTCATTCAATACATTGGCTTCCATTTCCAGGGTCAGATCAACATTATCAGGATTGTTGGCATGAAACTCAGCCACTCCCTGACGGATTTCCAGGCCATAGGCTTCGTTTCTGTCGCTGACTGAAAAACGGGCAACAATATTTACATCAAGGCAGCGTTCGGCAGCCAGACGGGCAGGCAAGAGTTCAATCGCAGCTGAAACCGGAAAGGCATCAACAATGTCTTCATTCTGTTCGCCAATACCGGAACGGGCCGGCAAAGTACCTTCGAGCTCCATGGCTGAGGTTAATGCCCACATACGCCAGGTAGTGGTGATCTGACGGTAACCCCACTCACGCAAAGCTGTTGCTTTAAGCTGACGAACAGCTGTGTCATTCGGATTCTGGTATAACAGGTAGGTCAGAATCTCTGTTGCCCAGGTGAACTCTTCGCGTTCTATTGCCGCTCTGGCATTATCCATAACGGCGTTACGCCCGCCCATGGACTCCACATATAGTTCCGCACGGCGATTCGGTTCGACTCTGTCGACTTCCCAGGGGTCGCCCTGGTACCAGCCAATGTAGCCGACATAAAACTGGCGCACGGAGTTTTTGACACTACCATAAAACTCACCAAGCCAGGGATGCTCAGCCAGGTGTGGAGGCAAATTAACTAGCTCAGCCAGGTCTTCCATCAGGTAGCCCTTATTGATGAGACGTATGGTCTGGTCATGAGAATACTGAATGGCATCACGATATGCTGTCAAAACATCCGCGACATTTTCCTGGCCATATACGGGTCTGCCGTGGGAAGGGACCATGGTTTCAGCATTGAAACTGCGCAGAACATCAACCGCTTTATACCAGTTCACCGGATCGCGATAGCGGGTGCCACGCATGG
>JAYPJO010000051.1:9323-10986 GCA_038128465.1 Gammaproteobacteria bacterium | reverse complement strand
GGTCTTGCATATTCATCAGACACCTAATGGCAAGGAACATGTTGATGTGGAAATGCTGCCAATACATGACAGTGAAGGTGAGCTGGTCTATTTTGTCGAACTGCTGCATCCGGTTCCTCTGGCCAGTGGTGAAATTCATGACAAGGAACTGGTAGGTGAAAGCAAAACCTTTAATGCCATGCTGGAGAAAATAGCTCGAGTTGGTGCAGCGAATGTATCTGTTCTGCTGATGGGTGAGTCCGGGACGGGTAAGGAACTGGCGGCCAAAGCCATCCATATGGCCAGCAGTCGCAAGGACAGGGCACTGGTGACACTGGAATGTACTGGTCTGACCGATACCCTGTTTGAAAGTGAGCTCTTCGGCCATGTAAAGGGTTCATTTACCGGGGCCCTATCAAATAAAAAGGGTCTGGTGGAATTGGCCGATGGTGGCAGCCTGTTTCTTGATGAAATAGGGGATGTTCCCCTTAATACCCAGGTGAAGTTGTTGCGTCTGCTCGAAACTGGTACATACCGGCCTGTGGGCAGTGCCGATACAAGACGGTCAGATTTCAGGTTGATCTGTGCAACCCATCGCAATTTATTACAGATGATAGAAGACGGTACTTTCAGGGAGGATTTGTTTTACCGTATTAATGTATTTCCGGTACATCTGCCATCTCTTGCTGAACGTAAGGATGATATTCCCTTGCTGGCCAAAACCTTGCTTAATCGTATCAGCACCGAACAGGAATTTTTGCTTAGCGACGAAGCCTTGACGATTCTTACCAGCCATCACTATAAAGGCAATATTCGGGAATTGCGCAATATCCTGAATCGTGCTGTGGTATTGACTGATACGCAAAACATAGATGCAGAAACAATCACTGCCTGTTTCCAGGAAAACCAGACGCTATCTTCCACCAGACCTGAAGCAGGGTCTGCTTCAGGTACATCGGATGGTGAAGTGCCCGACTTGAAATCCAATGAGCTACGTTACATCAGACAACTAATAGATCAACACCAGGGTGATAAGGAAAAGGTTGCTGATCTGCTCGGGATCAGCCTGCGCTCACTGTACCGGAAAATCAGAGCCTAAATCGAGGACATGATCAGGTGTCAGAGTCATGCCCCTGACATTGCCAGTTAAGTTTATTCAGGGCAATACAAACAGCAGTAACAGCGGCAGGCTCAAAAACGAAAGCATGGTTGAGAGCACTACTGTTCCGGCCACTTCTTCTGGTCGTCGCTTGTACTGTGTTGCAAACAAATACGAGAAGACCGCAATTGGCATACTGCTTTGAATGATTACAGCTCCACGTGCAGCACCTTCCAGCCCAAACAGATTGGAAATCAGTAAGCCAACCAGAAAACCCATACCCAGTCTTAACACAGAAAGTGACAGGCTCAATTTCAGGCTGGTTATTTTAAATTGCGCCAGCGATACACCCAGCGCTATCAGCATTAAGGGTATCGTTGTACCCGCCAGCAGATCGGTGGTGTTGAGCAGCCATCGTGGTGCTGGTATACCACTGAAAACAAGTATCAGGGTAATGATGACAGAAGCAAACATCGGGTTGCGGAACAGATTTTTAAATGAAACCTGGCCGGAATATATCGACATACCTACAGTGAATTGCAAAAAGGCATTGACCGTAAAAAAGGAAATGCCCATGGCCAGACC
>JAYPJO010000051.1:5557-9313 GCA_038128465.1 Gammaproteobacteria bacterium | reverse complement strand
CACAGCGGCAAGCCCATATTACCGGTATTGGGAAACATCTGAGAAGGCAGAAAGGCGTTTAAATCTATTTTCAGGATAGAAAAAAGAATCAGTGCAATCAGGCCGGAAACCAGTGCGCATATAAATGCAACCAACATTAACTCAAAAATGGCATTGAGATTGGCTTCCAGTTCCATGAAAGTAGCAAAAACCAGACAGGGCGCGCTGATATTAAAAATCAGCCTGGTAACAAACTGAATTTCAAATGGCTGTGATAGTTTTACCCATGAATAGCCAATGAGTGCACAAATGAATACCGGGGCAATAATCGAAAAAATTTCATAATACATAGTTGCTCTATCTTATTCAGTCCATGCTGGCAGCTTTTTATCTATCAACACTTTTTTCAAACGGGCATATTGTGGCAGGCCATCTTTGTAGGGTGGGTAGTCTTCACCCTGAATCAGCGGGGTAAAGTATTCTTTTGCAGCTTCAGTAATGCCGAAACCATCGGCAGTAATAAATTCAGCAGGCATCATTTTTTCCACGTTGGCAACATCTGACAGTCTGGCTTCACCAACATGCCAGCTGTAAGGTGTATTACTTTCCCTGACAATGGTTGGCATCACCGCATTTTTACCAGCCAGTGCATATTCCAGAGCTGCCTTACCCATGGCATAGGCCTGCTCCACATCGGTGGCCGAGGCGATATGACGCGCTGCTCGTTGCAGGTAATCGGATACTGCCCAGTGATATTTATAGCCGAATTCATCTTTAATCATGTTTGCCAGGGCAGGAGCTACACCTCCCAGTTGGGTATGGCCAAAGGCATCTTTATTACCTGAATCAGCCAGGAAGGTGCCATCAGCATAATGAGCGCCCTCGGATACCACGATGGCACAATAGCCGTAGCTGTCAACACAAGCCTTTACCTTTTCCATAAAGGCCGCTCTGTCAAAATCAATTTCGGGAAATACAATAACATGCGGTGCATCACCTTTTTGTTCGGCGGCAAGACCGGCGGCTCCAGCTATCCAACCGGCATGGCGACCCATGACTTCCATGACAAAAATTTTGGTTGAGCTTTCACACATGGATGCCACGTCGAGTCCGGCTTCCCGAATCGAAACAGCTACGTATTTTGCGACGGAACCAAATCCGGGACAGTTGTCTGTAATGGGCAGGTCATTGTCTACGGTTTTAGGAATACCGATGCAGGTGATGGGATAATCGATATCCTGGCTCATCTGGGCAACTTTGTTGGCCGTGTCCTGTGAATCACCACCACCATTGTAAAAAAAGTACCCAATATCATGGGCTTTGAATATGTCTATCAGACGTTCATATTCAGCGCGGTTTTCTTCAATGCCCTTTAACTTGTAGCGACAGGAACCAAAGGCACCTGCCGGAGTGTGACGCAAGGCAGCAATGGTGGCATCTGATTCAAGACTGGTATCAATCAATTCTTCACGCAGGGCACCAATGATGCCGTTGTTCCCGGCGTATACCTTGCCAAGTTCAGGGTGGGCGCGTGCGGCTTCAATTAATCCGCAGGCTGAAGCATTGATAACTGAAGTTACTCCGCCAGACTGCGCATAAAAAATGTTGTTTGGCATTGGGTATTTTCCTTGTTGTAAGTACATAACGAAAAACTATTATGCTCGGCAATACAGCGTTAAATTTATTCTTAAAATGCTCACTTACTGTTTAGTAAGCTCCGCTTTTGCGAATAAATTTTCCTTGTCTTGCCATCGCTCAATACGTTTTTCAATATGGTTAAAATTTTAAATATTTAGAAAGTAATCTTTATTTCTTGGTGAGGCTGAATCCATACTGCTGATATTTTGAGTCCATTGCGGTGCCAAGTAAGAGAATGTTCAGGAACAGAATAAAAAATTTGAAACGGCCTGGTGAATTTACACCACCGAGTTTGATGATATTAAATTCATGCTCCTCAAAACATCGCTGCATGCTTTTTCTGGTGAAAAACCGTAGATGGGTTCGATCCAGCACTCCGGCATTTTCATACGGCCAATCTTTCTTAAATATCAGGTTGCGCATGACCGGATAAAAACGCACATTAGGTAAACTGCCAATCAGGTGGCCATCAGCATTCATTTTATTTTTAATCTGCTCAAAAAATAAATCATGATCCGGCATATGCTCGATCACATCGTTACAGATGATCAGGTCAAAGTAATTGTTGGGTAAACCATCAACGCATTCATCAAACGTGCATTCATAAAGTTGATGGGCATGGCGACGGGCGACGATTGCAGCATTTTGATTGGGCTCAACACCCCATATCTCAAGGGGTTCATCCTGGCGCAGCAGTTTCCAGAAATTGCCTTCACCACAACCTATTTCCAATACTTTGTGGTAATTCCCGGGCAGAAAGGGGATCAGATCGTCCCGGGTGTTCTGATAATAATTGGCGCTTTCACTCATGCTAGATTGTCAGGTTTTGCTGAATATGGCGTGATTATACGACAAGCCGAAAACAATTAATCTCTATTTGCAGCGGCTACAGGAAAATCGGGTAATCATAAGATAGAATGCAGCGATGCATATCCATATTCTCGGTATCTGTGGCACCTTCATGGGCAGTCTGGCAATCCTGGCCAAGCAACTGGGACACCAGGTCAGTGGTTCTGATCAGCATGTTTATCCACCAATGAGTACCCAGCTGGAACAGCAGGGTCTTGAGTTAAGTGAAGGTTATGATCCGGCCTATCGGCAAAATAATCCGGATATGATTGTTATTGGTAATACCTGCTCACGCGGTAACCCCGCAGTTGAGTATGTGCTGGATGAGGGTCTGCCTTTTTGTTCAGGGCCACAATGGCTGGCCGAATATGTGCTAAATGATCGTTGGGTCCTGGCTGTAGCCGGAACGCATGGCAAGACCACAACCACCAGTATGCTGAGCTGGATTCTCGAATATGCCGGTTTAAAGCCAGGTTTTTTAATCGGCGGTGTCCCAAAAAATTTCGATGTATCTGCACGACTGGGGGAGCAGCCTTATTTTGTCATAGAAGCGGATGAATATGATTCGGCTTTTTTCGACAAGCGCTCGAAATTTATTCATTACAAACCGCGTACGGTCATCATGGGGAACCTGGAGTTCGATCATGCTGATATTTTCCCCAATCTGGATGCCATCCAGACTCAGTTTCATCATCTGGTAAAAATTATTCCACAGAACGGCATTATTATTTCACCGGTTGCAAATGAAAATCTGGCAGCCGTTTTTGCAAAAGGCAGCTGGACCCCGCATGAATATTTTGCAATGGATGATCAGTCAGAAGCTGACTGGCAGGTAAATCTGCAGCAGCAGGATGGCTCGCACTTTGAGGTGACGCACGGAGATTTGAAGGCTGAGGTAAACTGGTCCTTACTGGGCCAGCATAATGTTCAAAATGCAATTGCTGCCATAGCGGCCGCTGCACATGCAGGAGTCAGTCTGGAACAAAGTTGCCTGGCGCTGGCCGAATTTTCTGGAGTGAAAAGACGTCTTGAGTTATTGGGCAATTTTAATAGTATATGCGTGTATGATGACTTCGCTCACCACCCAACTGCAATACAGACTACACTTGAAGGGAAACGTGCAGCACTTGATGCTGATGCCCCCGGTGAGCGGCTGATTGCAGTTATTGAAGCGCGCTCAAATACTATGAAGATGGGTTATCACCAGCATTCCCTGGCTACATCACTTTCTGCAGCGGACAAAGTCTACTGGTATAAAAATGCAGACACCCGACTGGATTTGGATGCAAT
>JAYPJO010000051.1:0-5528 GCA_038128465.1 Gammaproteobacteria bacterium | reverse complement strand
AGCCGTTCCCGGTGATCACGTACTCATTATGAGTAACGGTGGTTTTGAAGGTTTCCATAATAGGCTTTGTGAAGCATTGCAGGACTAGCTGGTTATAATGGAAACCATACCTCTCTTTCCGCTTAATTCCATTATTTTTCCTAGAGGCAGAATTTCTCTGCAGATTTTTGAATCACGTTATGTTGATTTGATACGTCAGTGCCTGCGCGAGCAAAGTGGTTTTGGCATTGTGCTTATCGAGGAAGGTAATGAAGTGGCGTACAAGGGTCAGAAACTCGACATTCATCGCATAGGTACCTTCTGTGAAATAGTCGACTGGAACGAATTGCCTAATGGATTGCTGGGTATAACAGTAGAAGGTAAAAAAACCTTTTCCATTATGGAATCCTGGCGCGAAAAAAATAACCTGTGCATTGCTGATGTCACATTCCGGGAGGATGATTCTGTCGATGCGGAACCAATAGAAGTTGGTGATGAGTTCCAGGATTACGTTGAACTGTTAAAAGGGCTTTCAGCGCATCCCATGGTAGAAGATCTGAAAATAGAAATCAGTTTTGAGAACCTCAGGGAAATCGCCTGGTGTCTGGCAGAGTTGCTGCCAGTGAGCAATAAGGAAAAACAGGCTATTCTGGAGTTGGGGGATCCGATACGGCGTCTTGAACAGATTGAACTCTACATTGCCGCCATGAACCAGCAGTAGTTTAGGCCTGCTGCGCTCGCTCTCTCTGCGTTAAAAAAAATAATTCGATGCAGTCATTTACTGTTTGTAAACTCCTGCACCGAATTATTTTTTTGCCTTGATATAGCATCGCTCACGACGGCCTTTATTTTTAATTTTATCTCTAACTGGACATGATTTCGTTCATTCCGAGCCTTGGTTAGAGTTATTTGAATTGCACTTCTAAGCGGCTTTAAGACTCCTTTAGCAAACATTGAGCTGTTTTTTCCTTCAATCAGGTTCTGGAACAAGCGAGGACTGTTTGAAGGGCGAAGCCCTGAGTTCCGCAGCGCAGACCCTGAGCAGGTGGAAGTGCGAAGATTGCAAAAGGAGTCTGGAGGCTGTTTGTTGTTATCAAACCATTTCAAATCTGGTCGGTCAATTGGCAATAGTCTGGTCATTGCTGCATAATCTGGGCTTTGTTTTTCAAGGGGAGCAATAATGGATGTCCTTATCGATGCACTGAGTAGTCCCACAACCATGACTTCATCGCAATGGCTGGTGCTGGCTATTGGCCTGTTTATCGTGCTGGGTTCATTCTATTTCATGATCAAGCTGTTCAGGATTTTCAAGGGAATTGGTAAATCCTCCTATACGCCGAACATTGGTCTGGCCAGGGAGCATCCCTATCGTGGTCAGTCTGTTTCCAGGGCTGGTGTTGAAGAAGACGCTGTTGAACAATCTTCCAATGAGGTTGAGAGTACTGTTGCCGAGTCTGAGGATGTAACAAAAAACGAATAACGCTTGAGTATCGGGGCAACCCTGGTCATTTCTCAGACATTCCATTTTGCCATGAAGCCAGTTTCCGTCTATCACCATTTTTTATGCCTGATCATGGGGCTACTGTGTTTGTCACAAGCCCAGGCTATCATCATTCGCCATGATCTGGAGGATTCCCGCTATATTGTCTACCCGGAGCAATATCCCCAGCTGTTTTATCTACATACCCGCTTTGGCAATAAAATCTGTGTGGCAACCCTGATTAGTCCGCAGTGGGCCATTACCGCAGGACACTGTATTGAAGAGACGCCACTGGGTGAACAGTTTGCAGCCCGTGAACCGTATCCCGTACTTATTGATGGTAATACCCATGACATCACACAAGTGGTTATGCATCCGGCTTATGCTCACCCTCAACAACTAGAGGCAGTTGATCTTGCCCTGATAAAACTAGATCAGGCTGTGAATATTCAGCCAGCAGCGTTATACCAGGAGCAGGATGAGCTCAATCAGGTTGTTTCCTTTCTGGGCTGGGGTTTTCAGGTATGGGCACACCAGGCAGGGCTTTTAATGATGGTAATTTGAGACGAGCACAAAATACCGTGATGAATGCTGGCAAGTGGCTGGAATTTATTTTTGATGATCCTCGCGAAAATAATTCTGCTGCCCTGGAACTGGAGGGTATACCGGGTCTGGGTGATTCCGGCGGGCCTGCGCTGATCGAGTCGCAGGATGGACTGGTGATTATGGGAGTGGCTCTGGGTGAACTGTATAACCCACAGCAAGCGCAATCAGGCAACTATGGCGCCATTTCACTGTATGAGCGAATCTCCAGCCATATAGACTGGGTATTTTGGGTCATTGAAAACCGGTAAATACAGCATCTTCCACAATCTGATATATTAAGGCTAATTTAATTTGAAATATAATTAGCCATAATCTATCATTCTTTTCAAAATTCGCACTTCTTATAGCCCGACTTACAAGGGTTCAGGGAGTTTAATATGAGTCAGAAAGACAAAATCAGACAGCCTTCAATTCGTCAGCTGGAATATTTTGTCAATATTGCGATGTCGTCCAACTTCAGGCGTGCCGCGCAAAAACTCAATATCAGCCAGCCCACATTAACCAGTCAGATTTCTGCTCTGGAGGATGCACTGGGTGTGACTTTGTTTGAGCGCTCCAGAGCTGGGACTCTGTTATCACCAGCCGGACGTGAGTTGTTGCCTTTGGTGAGGCAATTACTGGAACAATACCAGCAGGTGATGGATCAGGCCGACAGTAGTCATAAGGAACTCAGTGGGACTTTCAAAATAGGTGTATCGCCAACCATTGGACCATACCTTTTTTCCAAGGTTTTGATCGAGTTGCATCGTCGTTATCCGCAATTGCAATTACATGTACGTGAAGGTGTGCCCCAGGAACTGGAGCAGGGCCTGGATAGTGGTGATTATGATTTCATCCTGACCATGTTGCCCATGCATTCAAGTGAAAACCGGGTCAGGCCATTATTTACTGAACCGATTTCAATTGTTCTGTCTGAAGATCATCCACTGGCAGAAAAAACAGTTCTGCAAGGCAAGGATCTTTATAACCAGGAAGTGTTGACCATGGATGAACGGCATCATTTGCATCGGCAAATAGACTGCGCATGCCCAGCGTAAATTTGCCAGTAACAGCCTGAATACCCTCAAGCAGATGGTGATCATGAACATGGGCATAGCCTTTATGCCGGGTTTATATATCAATGCCAGGATCACTGAGGAAGATAAAGTAAAAGTGCTGGATCTGGCCGATGAAAAAATAGCCCGAACACACGTGGCATCTTGGCGAAAAAATGCTCCGTCGCGTCACCTGTTTCAAAAAATTTCTTACGATATCAAAACCATTGCCATGGATATTTTTGAAGACATCCTGGAAGAAGTTAATACGGAAGATGTTTAACCGTCATGGTCAACAGTAAATCACTAGATATGGTCGGGAAGTTTTCTTGAAACTGATTCCTGAAAAAATATTTCCCTGCCTGAACTGGCTGCGCACTTACCAGCGTGAGCAGTTTCAGAATGATTTTATCGCAGCCGTCATAGTTACTATCATGCTCGTCCCGCAATCACTGGCTTATGCTTTGCTGGCCGGGGTCCCACCTCAGCTGGGTTTGTATGCCAGTATCTTGCCCTTAATGATCTACGCCATTTTTGGTACCAGCCGTACTCTGGCTGTAGGGCCCGTTGCCATCGCGTCATTGATGACTGCTGCGGCAATTCAAAATCTTGGTATAGAAAATGAAATGGACTATATCAATGCCGCCGTCATGTTGGCATTCTTGTCCGGACTGTTCCTGATTTTACTGGGTGTTTTCAAACTGGGTTTTCTGGCCAACTTCCTGTCGCATCCTGTGGTCTCAGGCTTTATTACGGCATCCGGCATTATTATCGGTTTCAGTCAGTTCCGGCACATACTGGGCATCGAGGCCAGTGGTGACAACATGATTGTGTTGCTGGCCGGTTTTTACCGGAATATCGATACAGTCAATACGACAACCCTGATACTTGGCATAACAGCCATGCTGTTTTTGTTTTGGACACGAAAGGGGCTGGTTAACATGCTGGTTTCGCTGTCAGCGCCGTTCCGCTTAGTTAAAACCCTGCCCAAAACTGGGCCAGTGATAACCGTTATTCTGACCAGTGTGATCGCCTACCAGTTTAACCTGGAAGAACAGGGTCTGGCCCTGGTTGGCGATATCCCCAGGGGCCTGCCCGAGCTGGCGCTGCCGGTTTTTGTCAATGGCACCTGGCTTGATCTGATTATTCCTGCCATGTTCATATCGATAATCGGTTATGTGGAATCCATATCAATTGGCCGCACCCTGGGTGCCAGAAAACGACAAAAGATAAACCCGGACCAGGAACTTATAGGTCTGGGTTCAGCCAATCTCGGTTCGGCATTTTCCGGGGGTATTCCAGTAACCGGCGGCATTGCCCGTTCGGTGGTCAATTTCAATGCCGGTGCGGAAACTCCTGTTGCCGGATTTCTAACAGCAATTGGTATTGCCCTGGTGGCCATGACGGTCAGTGGCATGCTGGCCTATCTGCCGACGGCAACTTTGGCCGCGACCATTATCGTCGCAATCAGCAACCTGATTGATTTTTCCATCCTGAAAAAAACCTGGAATTATTCCCGCTCCGACTTCACCGCGGTACTGTTTACCATTGTCATTACCTTGCTGGCTGGTGTAGAAACAGGAGTGCTGACAGGGGTGATCACGTCCATATTCCTGCACCTGTATAAAACCTCAAAACCGCATATTGCCGAAGTAGGGCAGATCGCCGGCACCGAGCATTTCCGTAATGTGAAACGCCATCAGACCATTACCCATCCCGGCATTCTGACCCTGCGTGTAGATGAGAGCCTGTATTTTCCCAATGCCAGTTACCTGGAGGATCATATTCTTGAAAGAGTATCTGAAAAAGATAATCTGAAACACATTGTTTTAATGTGCACGGCCATCAATGAAATTGATATCAGTGCCATGGAGATTCTGGAATCCATCAATCACTACCTGGGTGACCTGGATATCGGTTTTCATTTATCCGAGGTCAAGGGGCCGGTCATGGACAGTATCAAAAAAACCGACTTTCTGGATCATCTCAACGGGCAGGTTTTTCTGTCGCAGCATCAGGCCATGGAAACACTGTTGAACCAGCGCTATGAAGAGGCTCAGCAGGAGCCGAAGTTCAGCGATTTTCAGATTTAAGATTAACAATGCCCGGAAGTGTCTTCATCGGGACAGCATGTAAACCATCTCTCCTTATTCTCCCATTCATAGGCACCAACCCAGGACTTTACGATCTCGCCATTTTCATCTACCAGGATGGAGCTGGGTACGGCTGAGATGCCATAGGCAGCAAAGAAGGGGTTGAGCTTGACGAAATTGCCACTGAATTCCCGTTCTTCCAGGAAGGGTGTGATTTCATCGATCCGCTCGTCCGAGGCCAACAGGAAAACATAGCCTTCGCGCTCCAGTACTTCGGCTGCGCGATTGATGGAAGGAATTTCCTCAATGCAGGGCGCACACCAGGTGGCCCAGTAA
>JAYPJO010000050.1:3583-11065 GCA_038128465.1 Gammaproteobacteria bacterium | reverse complement strand
GCCGAGCGTACAGGGATGTATTTACAGCGTGCTCCGAATAAAAGTACTTTCCCCTAATCATTAATGAACGTGAAAAATTTCAAAATAGCCCCCTACCTAGCCTTTCAATTTGTTGTAAAAAAAGCATAATCAGCGTAGACTTTTTCTCGCCTTATCTGATGTTCAGGTTATTGATCTACATCAGACCTGCATTAATCATTTCTTAATAAAGTTGTAATAGCTTTTACATATTGCAGCTTAATAATTGCAAGAGGATATTGTGGCTGCTGCAGAAACCAAGACAGTCCGTGGTTTAACTGTCTATAAAAATAAATCTAAAGCTATTGCTGAGCTTCTGGAAAAAAATGAAGATCCGGAAATTCATGGCCACAAAATCTGGTATTCAAGTTTTTTTATAGTTGATTACCTTGATGCTAATCCGCCAAAAAAGAAAAGTAATATTATGGAAATAGGATGCGGCTGGGGAATACTGTCTGTTTACTGTGCAAAAAATTTTAATGCTAAAGTAACTGCTGTCGATGCAGATAAACATGTATTCCCTTTTTTAAGATTACATGCACAGGCTAACGGTGTTAAAGTCAAAAAGAATGTTTCCCGTTATGAAAACCTGAAACGAAACACCCTGGCGAAGCAGGATATTATCGTCGGCAGTGATATCTGTTTCTGGAAGGAATTAACCGAGCCTCTGTTCAAACTGATCAACAAAGCAGTAAAAGAAGGTGTTAAACAGATCATTATTGCCGATCCTGGCCGTTCACCTTTTATGAAACTGGTAAAACGTTGCAAGAAAAAATTTGATGCAAATCTGATAGAAGTTAAAATTACCGAACCGCAAAAGAAAGACGGTTATTTATTGATTATTGAAAATTAAATATGAACTCTATTGCCCCAGTAAATAAAAATCTGGACCTGGACAACCCTGAATATTTTATTAACCGGGAGCTCAGCCTGCTGGAGTTTAACCGGCGCGTTCTGGCGCAAGCCAAAGATAAAAAAATTCCGCTACTGGAGCGTTTGTTCTTCCTTTGTATAGCCAGCTCCAATATGGATGAATTTTTTGAGATACGGGTTTCAGGCCTGAAACAACAGGTCGCATATGGTTCCACCCAACGAGGTCCTGACAATTTAAGCCCTTCAGAACAACTGGAAAAGATTGATGATGTAGCGCATCAGTTACAAACTAATCAGTACAAGATACTGAATGAAGAAGTATTACCCGCTCTGGCCAGTGAGGGTATACATTTCCTGCATCATGATCGCTGGAATCAAACCCAGTCTGCCTGGATAAAAAAATATTTTAATCGCGAGCTCCTGCCTGTACTGAGCCCGGTTGGCCTGGACCCGGCCCATCCTTTTCCTAAGGTATTAAACAAGAGTCTGAATTTTATTATAACCCTGGAAGGCAAGGATGCATTTGGGCGCAATACAGGCATCGCTATTGTACAGGCGCCTCGAGCCTTGCCCCGTTTAATTCAGTTACCTGCATCCTGTGCCAGCCATAAATATGATTTTATTTTCCTTTCATCAATTATTCATAAACATGCGACGGACCTGTTCCCCGGCATGACTGTAACCGGCTGCTATGAGTTCAGGGCAACCCGTAACAGTGACCTATTTGTGAGCGAAGAAGAAGCGGATGATTTAATGCGCGCACTCGAAGGTGAATTGCCCTCACGGAGATTTGCCGAAGTGGTAAGACTGGAGGTTGATAATCGCTGCCCCCAGGAAATTATCGACTTCCTGATGCACAAGTTTAATCTGCAGCCAAGTGATATTTATAAAGTTGATGGTCCGGTTAATTTAAACAGAATGATGGCTGTTCACAGCATGGTTAGCAAACCTGAATTACAGTTTCCACCATTTACGCCAGCCTTGCACAGCCGCCTACAAAGATCTGACAATATTTTCGATACCATTAAAAAAGGCGATATATTTTTACACCATCCCTATCAGTCTTTTTCACCCGTTGTGGATTTTCTGCGCCAGGCCGCTGCTGATCCCAATGTATTGGCAATAAAGCAGACCCTGTATCGAACCGGAGATGATTCTACTATTGTCGAAGCCCTGATTAATGCCGCTCATGCTGGCAAAGAAGTCACTGTTGTCATTGAATTAAGAGCCCGCTTCGATGAAGAAGAAAATATCGAGCTGGCCAATGAATTACAAAACGCCGGAGTGCATGTCAGCTATGGTGTTGTAGGTCATAAAACTCACGCCAAGATGATTCTGGTTATTCGTCGTGAAGGCCGGCAACTGAAACGTTATGTGCATCTAGGTACAGGGAATTACCATGCTAAAACTGCCCGGCTTTATACAGATATCGGCATGTTAAGCAGCGACATCGCAATCAGCGATGATGTACAGAAAGTGTTTCAGCAACTGACCGCTCTAGGTAAAGCAGGCAAGCTCAAAAAAGTGTTACAGGCACCCTTTACCCTGCACAAGTCCATTCTCGAATACATACAAAATGAAATCGACCATGCCAAAAAAGGCGAGACTGCCCGCATCATGGCTAAGATGAATTCATTGGTGGAACCGGAAATCATCAAGGCTCTGTACCAGGCATCCCAGGCTGGCGTTAAGGTAGATTTAATTGTGCGTGGTATCTGTTGTCTGCGACCCGGTGTTCTAGGTGTTTCTGAAAATATTCAGGTGCGCTCAATTGTTGGCCGCTTCCTGGAGCATTCGAGAATTTATTATTTTCACAACGCTGGCAACAGTTTACTGTTTGGATCCAGTGCTGACTGGATGGACAGAAATTTTTTCAGGCGTATCGAAACCTGTTTCCCTATTGAAGAAAAACGCATGAAGAAAAAAGTCGTTAAAGAGTGCCTGCAAAATTATATTGCTGACAACACTCAATCCTGGATACTGCAGGAAGATGGCACTTATAAAAAGAGCATCCTGGCTGGCAACAAAGCCAAATCAGCCCAGCAGTCATTATTAAAAAACTATACAGAATAAGGTTTAAAGCTGATTGCTTTTTACAAGCTGATAAAAATCGGCAAGAATTTTTCGTGCGACAGGCGTTGCTTCCACTGCCGTCAACAGGCTTTCAACATCAAGCCCTTCCTGTCTTAAATCATGCTGACGTTCTTCAATATAAGAACTCATAGCCACTTCCTCGAACTCAGGATGAAACTGCAGTCCCCAGCAATAGTCAGAAAAACGTACGGCATGGTGAGGTTCAAATGCATTGCTGGCCAGAAGCGTGGCTCCTGCGGGTAGTTGTTTTACTGTCTGTAGGTGAGAGACATGTGCTGTAAAAGGTTCTTTGATATCTGCAAACAGCAGATCTGAATGGCTGCTTTTAGCGGGCACTATCTGGACAGTACCTATTTCACGACCAGCCGGATGATCATCAACCACACCTCCTAAAGCATGCGCAAGTAACTGATGACCATAACAGATGCCCAGAATTGGCAATTTATTTGAAGCAGCTTCCCGTAACCACTGTGCGCTGGCTTCACTCCAGTCAGCAAGATCTGTCACCATGGCTGTCGACCCCGTTATAACCACGCCAGATACTGTATCCGAATCAGGAAGATTTCCCCCCATATAAACTTCTACCACCATACATTCATCAGCTGATGCCTGCATGCTCGATATAATCCATCTTTCAAAATCACCTACTCTGGCAAAGGCAGTTTTTACGGTATGACCTGTTTTAATAATCAGGATGGGTTTCATGATTTCGCTTTCGAATATTCCCGGTTTTTCCTGATACGCCTTTTTCTGGCAATTTGCTGATTGCTCAGCTTTTCTTCTGCTTTTGTGAAGGGATTATCGTCACTACGTAATTCTATACGCACCGGTGTGCCCTCCAGTTTAAGAAACTTGCGAAATGATTTCTCAAGATATTTAAGGTATGAGGCCGGTAATTTTTCAGTCTGTTTTCCATGAATAACAATCAATGGCGGATTTTTGCCACCGGCATGGGCATAGCGCAACTTGATGCGGCGACCATTGTGCATAGGTGGTGCATGTTCGGAGACGGCCCGCTCCAGAACCTCATTTAATCTTGGTGTTTGCAGTTTCTTTGACGCTGATGCATAGGCAGCATCAATTGATTTATATAAATTTCCGACACCGGTACCATGCAGGGCAGAAATAAAATGAATGTTGGCAAAATCAACAAAAACAAAACGGCGCCTGATGTCTTTTTTTACATTGTCTTTATCATATTCACTCATGCCATCCCATTTGTTCAACGCGATTACCAGTGCACGGCCGGTTTCCAGCACATAACCCAGCAGGTGCAGATCCTGCTCTACTATGCTTTCCCTGGCATCAAGCAGCAGGACAACGACATTGGCGTCCTGTATAGCCTGCAAGGATTTCACCACTGAAAATTTTTCAATGGTTTCCCGAGTCTTGCCACGACGGCGTATACCAGCCGTATCGATAAGAGTATAACGCTGACCTCGACGTTCATAAGGAATATAAACACTGTCGCGGGTTGTGCCGGGCTGATCATAAACCACTACCCTTTCCTCTCCCAGCAATCGATTGACCAGCGTGGATTTACCGACATTGGGGCGACCGGCAACGGCTATTTTTATACCTGATTCTGTTTCACTTTGCTGTGTTTCCTCGATATCGGGAAACGTCGCCAGCAAATCCTCAAGCATGACGTTGATGCCCCTGCCCTGAGTAGCAGCAATGGCATAGAGTTCAGATGCACCAAGCTGATAAAAATCACCCATGGCTACATCTTTATCCAGGCCATCTATCTTATTAACTGCAACAACAAATGGATGCTGATGTTTGCGCAGATATTCAACAATATGCTGGTCACCCGGATTTAAACCTGTACGTCCATCTACCAGCAACAAGGTCAGATCAGCTTCTTTTATTGCCTGAAGAGCCTGATCTGCCATCGGCGCATCAATACCTTCTTCACTGCCATCAATACCCCCGGTATCTATAACAATAAAAGGTCTTTCATTATGTGTTGCTTCACCATACTGACGATCACGTGTTAATCCGGAAAAGTCAGCAACCAGGGCATCGCGGCTGTGCGTAAGACGATTGAATAGTGTAGATTTACCTACATTGGGGCGGCCCACCAGGGCCAGTACAGGGATCATAGTTTTACCTAAACCGGCAAAAATTGAATTTATTCGGCCTCGACCTGATAAGCCGCCAGGTTACCGCCATTACCATAGGCATACAGTATACCTCCCTGGCTCTGGATAATTCTAAGACCATCCCTGTCAACCCTGACACGACCTACAAAACGGCCATCAACCTGGGAGAGTAAATGCAGATAACCTTCAAAATCACCCACTGCGATATAGTTGCCAAAGCTGACGGGTTTTGAAACGCCACGCAGATCCAGTTGATCATTAACCCATACAATTTCATCCTGAGGACCCTGACGATAGGCTTTAACATGACCCCGGTCATCACTGATATAAATATTACCAAACCCGGAACTGGCTCCGGTAATACTGGATTCCTCTACACGCCATAGTGTCTGACCTGTCGCTATATCCAGCATACTTAAAAAGCCCTGGTAACTGGGAACCAGTACGGTGCCACCATCAATGTAGATATCAGCATCGACATCAATGATTCGTTCTATTTCAGATCGTCCGGTGGGTACAGTAATACGGGAATCCCAACGTAATGTGCCGTTATCAATGGCAACGGCAACAAGATCACCATTTTCGAAACCGGCCAGGACAATTTCATTAGCAATGATGGGAGAACTGGTACCTCTCAGGCTAAGTGCCGGTACAGTACTTTCATAAATCCAAAGCTGCTCACCGGTTGCTGCTTCATAGGCTGTCAGGCGACCATCGACAGACTGGGCAATAACAATCTGTCCATTACTTGCAGGAACAGATAATACTTCGCTGCTGGCATCACGAACCCAGACAGTTTCTCCACTGCTTTTATCCAAAGCAATCAGGGATGCATCTTCGGTACCTAAAAACAGGTAGTCTCCACCCAAGCCAACGCCACCACTAATAAAATAACCCAGTCGGCTTTGCCAGATTCGCCGGCCGTTTTCCTGCTCTAGTGCTTGTACTGTACCGTCATTTGCTGCTACATAAATTACATCATTCTCTATGACAGGCTTCAGACGATTATATTTTTCACCCTGCCCGTCCCCAACACCGGTGTTCCATAAGCGTCGGATATCAACTTCTTCATCAAATCTGACCAGTTCAGCAGGCATCTCCTCTTCATCATCATCACTGCCAAAAACGCTACATGCCGACAGCAAGGTCCCAATGAACAGAAGAAAAATGAATTTTAAATTTTCCATGAGAGGTAATAATACCTATGAACGTATATCGTTGAGTTTTAAACGGACAATATCTGCATTGGTGCCTAAAGAAAGCGCCTGTTCATAGGCACTGATGGCTTCTTCAATCCTTCCCAGAGCAACATAAGCATCACCTTGTATTTCGGCAAAAGTACCAGCAAAGGTCCCAGCCTCCACTTCCTGTATCAGGCTCAATGCAGCCTCTGCTTGGCCCTGGGCGATAATAACCCTAGCCAGACGAGCCCGTGCAGTTAGAGCCAGTTCGTCATCAATGCTGCTTAAAAATCCCAGGCCCGGGTTATCCAGTATCCATTGCAATTCAGTGGCCGCCTCATCAAGTTCGTTTCTCTGCACATATAACCTGGCTATTAACAGGGCTGAATATCTGCTGTAAATGGAATTGCTGAAATTATTCTTAAGTTCATTATGCAGATTCAGCGCAGTATTTAGTTCATCGTCATTAACATCCAGATCAGTATCAAGCTGGACGACATCAGCCATTTGTGAATAGATATCGGATGCCAACCCAGCCATGCTGTCTTGCGAAGATTGCCAGTACCTTGATCCGAACACGACAGCCAGCACCAGGATCACACCAATAATCAGACTGGTTCCGTTTTCATCCCACCAACGCTTGAGGGCCTCAATTTGTTCTTCATCAGTATCGTAAACCAAGTAAAACTCCTGAATGTTGTATTAGCTAAACAGTGTTTGTAATTTGCTGAGGACATCGGATTCATTCAACACTTGGGTCGAACCCTCATCATCTAGCGCTTTCAATTTAAGTTCTTCAGCTTCAAGTACCAACGCATATTGGGCACCGCTGGCATAGGCTTTTTTGAGCTGGCTATTATATTTGCCGCCACCGCAATGGGTCAAAATCCTCAGGCCGGGTAAATTTTCCCTGATTTCCTCAGCTAGCAGTAACCCTCTTGCCTGATTATCCTCACCAATAAGCGCCATAAACAAATCCACGCCATGTTCAAGCTGGTCCGGAAATTTTTGCAGAGCTTCCAGCATTAACATAACCCGTTCCATGCCTAATGCAAAACCAACCGCTGGGGTATCGCCACCCCCAAGTTGCTTCACCAGTCCATCATAACGCCCGCCGGCACAAACTGTTGCCTGTGCCCCTAACTCTTCGGTTGTCCACTCAAAAACCATACCATTGTAGTAATCTAGGCCACGAACCAGTCGAGTATTTA
>JAYPJO010000050.1:0-3573 GCA_038128465.1 Gammaproteobacteria bacterium | reverse complement strand
GCCTGAGAGGCTGCATCAATATATTCATCCAACCGTGGTGCATCCTGAAGTATTTTTTGTGTTTGGGGACTTTTACTGTCAAGAATTCGCAGTACATTAGTGTCCAGACGGCGTTGACTGTCTTCATCCAGTTCCGCTTTATGGGATAGCAAATAATCCCGTAATGCTACGGCATAAGATTGACGATTATCCTGGGTTCCAAGGTTATTGATTTCCAGTGTCAGGTACTGGTTCAGTTCAAGTGTCTGCCAAAGTTTATGACTCATAAGAACGACTTCGGCTTCACTCAGGTATCCTGACATGCCAAAAGCTTCAACACCAAACTGGTAGAACTGCCGGTAGCGACCTTTTTGCGGGCGTTCATGACGATACATTGGCCCCATATACCAGAGTTTCTGTACCTGGTTGTATAACAGCCCATGTTGTTCAGCGGCTCTGACACAGGAAGCTGTACCTTCAGGCCGCAGGCTCAAGCTATCGCCATTACGATCCTCGAAGGTATACATTTCCTTTTCTACGATGTCAGTAGCATCGCCAATGGAACGCTTGAACAATTGAGTTTGTTCCAGCACAGGAAAACGAATTTCCTGATAGGCATAGGCAGCCATCAATTCCCGAATTTGCTGTTCAAGATATTGCCACTGAGGAGATTGCTGCGGCAATACATCATTCATGCCGCGAATGGCTTGTAATTTAGCTTTGGACAATTCGGACTACCCTGCTTTAACCGTTAGCTCAGTTGCAAGAAGCGATATTTGCCCGGCAGCTTCAATTTCTGCAACTTTGGCGCGGACCATGGCTTCCAGTTCATCTACCAGATTTTCATTGTTAATTTTATGGCTGGTCTGTCCATTGATATAAGACATATTAACCGGGCTTGCACCAGTCAGGCCTATATCGGCAATTTTCGCTTCACCGGGACCATTCACAATACAGCCAACAACGGACACATGAACCGGAGTAGTGATATCTTCCAGACGGGATTCCAGTTCATTAACTGTAGCGATAACATCGAAGTTCTGTCTGGAGCAGCTTGGACAGGCCACCAGGTTTACACCCTTATTGCGCAAACGCAGGCTTTTCAGAATATCAAATCCCACTTTGACTTCTTCCACAGGGTCAGCAGCCAGTGAAACCCGTATGGTATCGCCAATACCATCCATCAACAGTAAACCAAGTCCAATTGATGATTTGATGGTACCGCTACGAAGTCCGCCTGCTTCGGTTATACCCAGGTGGAGAGGCTGTTCAATTTGTGGAGCCAGCTTGCGATAGGCTTCTACTGTCATGAATACTTCTGATGCTTTCAGGCTGACTTTAAAATCCTGAAAATCATAAGTATCCAGAATATCAATTTGCTGCAAGGCTGATTCCACCATGGCATCGGCATTGGGCTCCCCGTATTTACGCAGCAGCTCCTTACCCAGGGACCCGGCATTGACCCCTATACGCAAAGGAACAGACTTGTCTTTTGCTGACTCTATGACTGCCCTGACCCTGTCTTCTCGCCCAATATTGCCAGGATTAATACGCAAACAGTCGACACCAAGCTCCAGCACTTTCAGGGCAATGCGGTAATCAAAATGAATATCGGCAATCAGTGGTACATTGGCCTGATCCCTGATTTGTTTAAATGCTTCCGCAGATTCCATTTTGGGCACTGATACCCGCACAATATCCACACCCACTTTTTCCAGGGAGCGTATCTGGGCCAGTGTGGCTTCCACATCGGTGGTCTCGGTATTAGTCATGCTTTGGACAGCAATAGGGGCATCACCACCAATCGGTACATTACCAACCATAATTTGACGTGACATCCTGCGCTTTATTGGGCTATCAGTATTCATTTTCCACTTACCCAACTGATAGCCAGATTGCCAGCGCAATCAATAAAACAGCCACTACCCCAACAGCTATCCAGATGAGAGACTTGTTCCTATTTTGATTCTCTGCTTCCTGATTCTCTCGTTCGGTCTGCCCATTTAGATTATTCAGGTAATTTAAATAACAGTTAATGACTTGTTCAGTATCTGCACCCAGAAATTCCGCATAGGATTTGTAATAACCTTTGATAAAGGTGTGTCCTGGAAGCTTACTGAAATTGTCATTTTCCAGCGCTTTCACATAATGCACGGTTATATACAATGACTCGGACACTTTCTCACGGCTCAGGCCTAAATCTTCGCGCAGTTTTTTGAGCAACTTACCCGGTGAAGGCCATAGGTCCTTTTCATCGTCTGCTGCATCATTGGCTGTGTCAGTTGTTAAATCTGTTTCAGTCATTGATGATATCCAGGTATTCAGCATACTCCGGGGATTCGGGAAATAACTCTGCTAGACTGGCGCCGTATTCGAGCATCTGACTGTTCATACCACGAGCTTGCTCCAGTTTTGCGCCTATCAAAAGACTCATGGCATTTTGTTGAATATTAAAAAACTGTCCCATGGTTAAAAAACTCTGATAAGGTTGACCGGCTTCCTGAATATTGCCATTACGCAGACTGATGTCAGCCAGCTCCAGTGTTGACCTGATCCGATTACTGTTTAAATGCAGGGCCCGGTTAAATGCGTATTCAGCATCGTCGAGCTGATTAAGCTGTAAAGCGGCCAGTCCCATGTTTTCAAAAGCCTGTGGTCGGCCTGCATATTCGGTATCTTCAACCACGATGGCCAGTTGATCATAAGCATCCTGAGCCCGGCCATTGGCAAACAGGAAAGCAGCATAGTTATTTCTGACCTGGGAATTCCCAGCATCCTGACGCAGAGCCCTGACAAAACTGTTATCTGCCAGACCCAGATCCCCTTCCAGGGTATAAACCAGCCCCCAGATACCATGTAAATCACTGTTATTGGGATCAATCTGGGCAGCATTGGCCAAATGCCTTCTGGCATCAGCCAGATCCTGTTGCTCGACATAGCCCAGTGCCAGTTGCAGATAAACTTCCAGTGTTTCAGCCGGATCCGCCTGGCTGAAACCACCAGTAGCCTCGCTGACACAGGCGCCAAACAGACCCGTCACTACGAGTAATATTCCTGCAGCCATGCTGCGCATTTTAGTTACCATTTTTATCATCAATATAATCTTGTAAGCCTAACATATTCAGCGTCTCTACCATTATGGACCTATACAGAACTACCTTAATTGACTTTTAGACGCTGGACAGTCTGATTTTGTTCCTGTTGTTGCTCCTGTATTTGCTGCTGCATTGCCAGATGTCTGGCGCTGCGTCTGGTCATATCATTAACCTGACCTACCAGTTGCCCACAGGCAGCACCTATTTCATCACCCCGGGTAGTTCGTATCGTGACCACATAACCTGCATCCTGGAGTATTTTTCGAAAATTACTGATGGCCGAATCAGAAGAGCGTTTATAGTCTGAGCCTGCAAAGGGATTAAAGGGGATCAGATTAATTTTACAGGGTGTATTTTTCAGTACTTCCGCCAGTTCCCGCGCATGCTGGCGATGGTCATTAACACCCGAAATAAGAATGTACTCTATCGTTGCCACGCGGTTATCGGCCAGCGAATCCAGATAGGCATTAACACTGTCCAGTAATTCCCGGATCGGGTA
>JAYPJO010000049.1:8495-11372 GCA_038128465.1 Gammaproteobacteria bacterium | reverse complement strand
AATCCGGACTGGTCAATATTGTAGGTGGCTGTTGTGGAACAACGCCCGAGCATATCCGTGTCATTCGTAAAAGCCTGGAAAATACGCCCACCAGGAAAGTACCCGGGCACAGCGATCTGTGCCGCTTATCCGGCCTTGAACCCATTACACTCAGTCGGCAAAGTAATTTTGTCAATGTCGGCGAGCGCACTAATGTCACCGGTTCCAAACGTTTTGAAACACTTATCCTCAATGAGGATTACGACACGGCGATCAGTGTTGCGCTGGATCAGGTGGAAGGCGGAGCCCAGATCATTGATGTCAATATGGATGAGGGTATGCTGGATTCTGCCAGTGCCATGACGCGGTTTTTGAACCTGATAGCAGCTGAACCGGATATAGCGCGCGTACCGGTCATGGTCGATTCATCCAAATGGTCGGTCATTGAAGCAGGACTGAAATGTATCCAGGGCAAGGGCATTGTCAATTCCATCAGCCTGAAGGAAGGCGAGGAGCAGTTCCTGGAACAGGCACGACTGGTCAAACGTTATGGTGCTGCAGTCGTGGTCATGGCCTTTGATGAAACCGGCCAGGCTGATACCTATGAACGCAAGATCGAAATCTGTGAGCGTGCCTATAAACTGCTCACGGAAGTGGCCGGCTTGCCGCCACAGGATATTATTTTTGACCCCAACATCTTCGCTGTCGCCACCGGTATTGCCGAGCATAATGAATACGGTAAGGCCTTTATTGATGCCACGGCGTGGATCAAGCAGAACCTGCCACATGCCAAGGTGTCCGGTGGTGTATCCAACCTGTCTTTTTCCTTTCGGGGCAATAATGCCCTACGCGAAGCCATGCATTCGGTCTTCCTTTATCACGCCATCAAGGCAGGCATGGATATGGCTATTGTCAATGCCGGGAAACTACCGGTCTATGAGGATATAGACCCCGTTCTTCGGGAGGCGATTGAGGATGTCATATTTAATCACCGTGAAGATGCGGGCGAAAAACTGCTGGAACTGGCAACTACCATTGTCAGTGAAGAAAAAGATGAAAAAGCAGTACTGGCCTGGCGCGAAGAGCCGGTAGAAAAACGCCTGGCGCATTCGCTGGTGCATGGCATTGATGAATTCATTGTAGAAGATACCCAGGAAGCATACGAACATCTGGGTTCGGCCATTAAAGTGATTGAGGGCCCGCTCATGGATGGCATGAATATCGTCGGCGACCTGTTTGGCTCAGGCAAGATGTTCCTGCCCCAGGTGGTAAAAAGTGCCCGTGTTATGAAGCGCTCGGTAGCTCATCTTGAGCCCTATATCCTGGCAACTGCCGGCGAGGAACAAAAAAGTGCCGGTACTATTGTGCTGGCAACAGCCAAGGGTGATGTGCATGACATTGGTAAAAATATTGTCGGTGTGGTGCTCAGTTGTAATGGCTACAGGGTTGTTGATCTTGGGGTGATGGTGCCCAGTAGTAAAATTTTGCAGGCAGTAAAAGATGAAAATGCCGATATCATTGGTATCTCAGGGCTGATTACACCCAGCCTGGATGAAATGGTTCATGTTGCCAGTGAACTGGAACGTGAAGGTTTCGATCTGCCCCTGCTGATCGGAGGTGCGACAACATCCCGTGTCCATACTGCGGTGAAAATTGAAGAGCAATACAGCGGCCCGACCATCTATGTGCCGGATGCCTCACGTTCTGTGGGTGTGGCCAGCAGGTTGCTGGGGGATGAGGCTGATGCCTATAAATCTGATGTCCGATCGGAGTATGAACAGGTACGTGAGCAACGCCTGAAAAAAGATACCGTGCGCAATATCCTGAGCCTGGAGCAGGCCAGAAAAAACAGACCCAGGATAGACTGGTCTGGCTTTACTGGAATAGCACCGGCATTTACGGGAATCAGGGTATTTGATGATTTTGATCTGGAAGCACTGGTAGAGCGCTTTGACTGGTCGCCGTTTTTTCGCAGCTGGGACCTCTCGGGTAAATTCCCGAAAATTCTGGACGATGACGTTGTTGGTGAAAGTGCCAGTGAACTTTATAAAGATGCCCGCGCCATGCTGGAAACAATCATCAGTGAAAAATGGATCACACCAAAAGCGGTGATTGGATTCTGGCCGGCTAACACTGTTGGCGAGGATATTGAAATTTACACTGATGAAAACCGGGAAACAGTTTTAACAACTTTGCATACCCTGCGCCAGCAGCTTGAACAACGTCGAGAGGGCAAGGCCAATTATGCGCTGGCTGATTTTATCGCACCAAAGGAAATAGGCAGAGCAGACTGGATAGGTGGTTTTGCAGTCACTGCTGGTCATGAAGTTGAGCCACGGGTAGCCCGCTATAAAGAAGAGCATGATGATTACCGGGCAATTATGCTTGCAGCACTGGCTGATCGTTTTGCCGAAGCTTTTGCCGAATGCATGCACGAAAAAGTGCGCAAGGAATTCTGGGGCTATGCCAGTGATGAAGACCTGTCCAATGATGATCTCATCAAGGAGCAGTATCGCGGCATTCGCCCGGCACCCGGATATCCGGCCTGTCCGGACCATACTGAAAAGGATGCCCTGTTTGAACTGCTGGATGCCACCAATGCGACCGGTATCAGCCTGACCGAAAGCCGGGCCATGCTGCCTGCAGCCTCTGTCAGTGGTCTGTATTTTTCCCACCCGGAATCGCGTTACTTTGCCGTGGGAAAAATTGCAGATGACCAATTAATTGACTATGCTGAGCGCAAAGGCTGGAGTTTTGAGGAAGCCAGGCGCTGGTTGAGCCCTGTTCTGGCATCGTAACTTATCCTGCACAGTACTTCGGCCCAATTTAAAATTGGGAGTCCTGTTATGTCATTAAATCTGTGCAGAGCACTGGCGCACGAATTGTCTTCCACAGGGC
>JAYPJO010000049.1:7273-8485 GCA_038128465.1 Gammaproteobacteria bacterium | reverse complement strand
GGCTTACGGTTAACTGTATTTCTCCCGGGCTTATTGAAACCATCAGAGATGAGAAAAACAGACCCAGCCACCATGCAACCAGTTCAAATCTTGTTAATCGTCGTGGTCAGCCCGATGAAGTCGCACAGTTAGTAGCTTATCTGGCAGGACCTGCAGGCCGGTATATTACCGGACAGACCCTGCATGTTAATGGTGGAGCTTATCTGACATAAACAGTTAGTGTGGTTTAAGTTTCCAGGTGAACAGTTAATATTGATTATCCAGAGATCGACTCAGTTTTTATTAATTATTTCCAAACTAACAAGATAAGTATAAAAGAGAGAAGAGAGGGTAGAGAGATGATTCAGCATCAGACAATTGAATACAACGATGGGGATACGATTCTTGAGGCTTACGTTGCCTGGGATGATAGTATCTCAGGACCACGTCCAGGGGTGCTGGTCGCCCATGACTGGACTGGCCGGCGGGATTTTGCCACTGGCAAGGCAGATGAAGTAGCTGCAATGGGATACGTTGGCTTTGCTCTGGACATGTACGGCAAAGGCGTATTCGGCAAAGATGGTGATGCCGACTACAACACCTCGCTGATGGCACCATTTGCCGGCAATCGTGCAGTTCTGCGTGCACGCATGCTGGCAGCACTGGAAACTATTCGAGGTCTAGATATGGTGGATTCCGGCAAGGTTGGTGCCATGGGCTACTGTTTTGGGGGTATGTGTGTGCTGGAACTGGCTCGTGCAGGTGCAGATGTCGCTGGAGTGATCAGCATTCACGGTATTTTTGCGCCCGGTGATGTTGCCAATGAGCAGATCACGGCAAAAGTGCTTTGTCTGCATGGTCATGATGACCCGATGGTACCACCAGAGCAGGTGCTGGATTTCGAGAAAGAAATGAGTGATGCCGGCGTCGACTGGCAGGTGCACGTTTATGGTGGCACTATGCACGCGTTCACCAACCCGGCGGCTAATAATCCTGACTTTGGTACGGTTTATAGCCCATCGGCAGACAGGCGTGCAACAAAATCAATTGCCGACTTTCTGGGTGAGTTGTTCGCCTGAGGCTATGCGCACCAGCCAAAACCAGTATAACGATATATAACGATTTATAAGAAGGAGAGTGAAGTGAGTAGATTGATCAAACTTGTAATAATGATGATGGCTTTTTTATCCGGGCCAGAATTAATAGCTGCTGAAGATGAAGACTGCATACCAT
>JAYPJO010000049.1:5852-7263 GCA_038128465.1 Gammaproteobacteria bacterium | reverse complement strand
GTTCTTGTCGGTGGATTTGTGGGTTTTCCTGAAGATATCGTGATGGTACCGGATACACATTGGGCTATTGCCAGGGCCTATGACGAGGAAAACGCCACTGGCCTGACCCTGATTGATACCAGGACAAAAATTACCAGTACGCTTTATGGCCTGAATGTTGGCCGCAATCGCCATGACAGAAATATGTATGGCATCTGCCCCGGTGCACCTGAAAACACAGATTTAAAGACACATGGTTTGAGCATAAGACCGCAGGCTGGTGAAGATGCCATATACAATCTTTATGCCGTCAGTCATGGCGACAGGGAAGCGATTGAAGTTTTTGAACTTGATGCAAGTGATACTGAACCGGAAATTACCTGGGTTGGTTGCGTGTTAATGCCGGATGGCCTAGATGCAAATGATGTTGCTGCACAGTCTGACGGGACTATCCTGGCCACTGTACTGGCACATCCCGGTTTTACTTATGATGATTTTTTTGCCGGTATTGCAACTGGTGGCGTGTATAAATGGGAGCCGGGAACGAACGGTTTTATTATGCTGGAAGGCTCTGCGCTGCCGGCAAATAATGGTATAGAAATATCCCAGGATGAAACTGAAATCTATATTGCGTCACCTGCTGACAGGGTCATTTATGTACTGGGGAACAGTAATCCAACACAGGTGATAAGACATACCCGAACTTTGCCATTTGGACCTGATAATGTCGTCCTGGGTGACGACGGCAATCTTCTCACTGCGGGTATGAAAGAAGTCCCTATATGTGGGAAAGATCCCAACAATGGCTGCCCGAGGGGAACCTATGCAGTAAAGATTCACCCTGAAACCATGCTGGATACCATGATTATGGATGCACCTGCCATTGAAAATTTCACCGGGGCAACCATGGCTGTCATCACACCGGAAAATGAAGTATGGGTAGGTTCCTTTATATCGCCACGGATACTTTACCGGATAGCGGAGTAATTGTTATTCAGGTTTGGTATTAATCCAGGCGTTTACTGAACCTGGCAATAGCCAGCGTCAGCGCTATCACCATAAACACCGCCAGTGCCACCATCAGGTTTGATCGCACCTTTTCGCTATCTGTGCCTGCTGGCCGTCCCACCGCCTTGCGCGAGTCTGTGGCTATGCTCATATCATTTTTCCATGATTAATTAGAATTAATTAATCATTTAATTAATTATGGAGTCAATAATAAAATCTGTAAAAAATTAGGACAGGTTCGTTCAGGAGAGAATCAGAAGAGAATCAGGATCTGATCTGGAAAGAGTGGGGAGGTGAGCGGGACAGCCAAACAGGCCAGTCTTCAGGATGTTGGTTAACCGAGTCCAGGATGAAGTTTTACAATAAAACCCAAAAAAACCCGCCATGAAGGCGGGTTTTCAATACGAAGTTTGAGTTATTGCTT
>JAYPJO010000049.1:0-5842 GCA_038128465.1 Gammaproteobacteria bacterium | reverse complement strand
CGGTTCCAGACGATAGATTGGTGTAGGATTGCCATCACTATCTTCAGTTGAAATGTAGATATAGCCATCCGGCCCCTGGCGAACATCCCGAATACGTCCGATGCGATAGGCCAGTGTTTCTTCACGGATTACTGTACGGTAATCATCATCCAGGCTGATGTGGGCAAGCTGTTCGCCAACCAGTCCACCGGCAAAGATGTCGCCATACCACTCAGGAAACTTGTCACCGGTATAAACCATCAGACCAGAAGTGCCAATACTGGGTACCCAGAAATGCATTGGCTGTTCCATACCGACCTGCATAATAGAGGAATGGATGGGAGCGCCTGGTCCATAATTGACACCGCGACCAATAACAGGCCAGCCGTAGTTGTTACCGGCTTCAATACGATTTAATTCATCACCACCCTGGGGGCCGTGTTCGGTTTCCCATAAATCACCTGTAACCGGATGGAATGCCAGACCCTGCTGGCTGCGATGACCATAGCTGAATATTTCAGCGCGGTAACCGGCCTGGCCAACATAAGGATTGTCAGCGGGAGCAGAGCCGTCATCATTCAGGCGCAAAATGACACCTTCATGGTTAGTGGTGTCCTGTGCTGTATGATTTGCCAGGTCACCTTCGGGTGGCATCTGGCGGTCACCCAGGGTCAGATAAAGATAACCGTCACTGTCAAAAGCCATGCGGCCACCAAAATGTTGGGCACCATCGGCATCAGCAGCGAAAATTTCTTCAACATTGGTCAGGCGATCATTAACAAGACGACCCCTGACGACTGCGGTAGTGGTATTGTCAGGCCCATCAGCTCTTGCAAAACTGAGGTAAATCAGCTGGTTATTGGCAAAATCCGGATGTGGCAGCACATCAAACAGGCCACCCTGACTTTCGTAAACAATATCCGGAGTGCCTGGTACGGCATCAGGCAGTAAATTGCCATTACGCAAGATACGCAGTCGCCCCGGGCGTTCTGTCACCAGCATGTCGCCATTGGGTAACCAGGCCATGGACCAGGGTTGTACCAGACCATCGACAACCATATTCAGGCGATAGGCATAATTTGAAGCAAAGTAGATGTCGGATTGCGCAAAGACTGTGATTGATGCAGTCAGCATTAGGGCAGTACCGGCAAGTAACGCTGAAATTTTCTTTAACATGATTCCCCCATAAATATTATGTGATTGTTTGGGTAATTACGGATGATCAGAACAGTGGTGAAGACTTAATCAATCCGGACAGCAGAAGGGAAAGTATAAAAGCATGTAAGAACGCTTGTCATCCACTATTTTGGTGGACGTGAGAACGCCAGGTCTTTTTCAATTGTTTGCTGTTGAATTTTCGCTACAATAGCCGCCCTCCAAATAAAGTAGTAAGGCAGAATATCCTCAATGGTTCAATACGGCAAAATCCCGGCATCAACAGCTGGTGAGGAAAAGCTGGGCATAGGTGTCGACTATGGCACCAGCAATACTGCTGCAGCCGTGTTTGATGGGCAGCAAGTCCACCTGGTACAACTGGAAGCCATCAGCGGCATCATGCCCACGGCTGTGTATATTGACCGCGATTTTGGTGCCAGTGTTGGCCAGCAGGCTGTAAATGACTATATAGCGGCCAACCAGGGCAGAAAGGTGGAACTCAGTGCTGAAGTACTAGGAGAAGCCCGAACCAGTACCGGCCAGATTGATCACAGCACCAATTTACCGGCAGAAGCTGACACCCACCTGGTCTATGGTCAGTCTTTCCAGGATGCATCCATGCCCGGCCGCTTGTTTCGTGGCGTGAAACGACTGCTCGGGAATAAGGACAATGAACGTATCATGATCTTCGACCGGCCTTTTCGTCTGGTTGCACTGGTCACCCCGGTTCTGCTGAAAGTTCAAAAAAGTATTCATGCCTGCTTACAACAGATGAACACGGCGCAACAATTCACAGCGGATCATGCCTGTATCGGACACCCGGTTAATTTTGAGGGTCAGGATGAAGCACATAACCAGATAGCACTGGAGAGATTGCAGGAAGCCTTTGGGCATGCCGGTATCACCCAACGCAAACTCTTTGCTGAACCCAATGCCGCAGTCATGAGTTACCTGATGAGACAGCAAAATACTCAGGCCAAAGTTATTCTGACTATTGATTTTGGTGGCGGTACCCTGGACATGTGTGTTCTAGCCGAGCGAGAGAGTGCCTATGAAGTCATTGCCACACACGGAGTTGGCTTGGGTGGGGATCATATTGACCAGGCTCTGTTTAAATCCCTGTTGTTTCCCCTGATGGGTAAGGGTGAGCGTTGGCGCCGGGAAGTTGAGGGCAGGCAGGTGGAAACCCTGTTCCCTTTTGATAATTACGAAGACCTGATTATCAACTGGACGGTCAGTTACATGCTTAACCAGAATCAATACCTGACACCGGTGAGGGACATGATGGGTAAGGGCGGAGCAGCGGCAGAAAAATTCGAGCGCCTGTATGACTTTATTACCCAGAATTACAGTTACCAGGTTTTCCAGCGACTCAAGGAATGCAAGGAAGCGCTGTCATCACAGGAACAGGCCCTGCTGGATATTCCCGAGATCAATGTTTCACTGACACTCAGTCGCCAGCATTTTAATGAACTGATCAGTGAACTGCTGGACAAGTTTGAAAAAGCTGTATCGGACACACTCGACAAAGCGGGCCTGGATGATTCGGATGTCAGCCTGGTTATTCGAACTGGCGGCTCCTGCCTGATTCATGCCGTTACCCGGATTCTGGAACAGCGTTTTCCCGAAAGGGTGGTTGAGCATGATCCGTTTACCAGTGTCGCTGCTGGCCTGGCAATAGCGGATTACCAGATGCAAATAGAATCAAACAGCTAAACAAAAGCTCTTTTTTATTCTTCAGTAGTGCCAGGGATTGACTTATCTTTCCAACAGGCGCAAGATTCGCCCCCTGCCAGAATCGGCACAATGGCTTTATGAAAACGAAGCAAGCTTGTGTCTGGTTTGGATTGAGTCTTTTCTGGAGTTTGGTTTGCTTTCGGCCAGAAGCGGAGATATCGGCTTATCGCTTAATTTATGCCTGGAACCCTTTTATCAAAAGGGAATATTAAGGGGTTATTCTATGAGCTGGTCTACATTCTCAAGAATATTACCGTCATCAAAAATTCTTTCTATCTCATCCTGACTAATCTCATCTCCATTCATAATTATTCTAACTTGTCGGTTACCTTCTAATTCGGAGATGCCTTCTATCTCGTCCTGATCCACTTCTTCTCCATTCATAATTATTCTAACTTGGCGATTACCTTCTAGTTCGGAGCTATCTTCTATCTCACCCAGGCTCACATCCTCACCATTCATAACAATTCTAACCTGGCGTTCATTTTCAATTTCACGACTGCTCGCTATATTGAGGAAAATAGTTTGCAGATAAGCAATATAAGCCCAGCTAACGATTAACAGAACAATAAGCCATGAATTAATATTATTTTTCATAAAACTCCTATATCTTATTTGGTTTTCTTTTTTCTATAAGTAATCGTAAAAAATAACTATAAAAAGGCTTGTTAAGTCAGCAATAGGAAGAAAGCGATCATTTTAACTACAAATCACTAGGCAAAAATATCCCATATTCCATGCGCTTCTCACGCCAAAGCTCCAGCATTCTGGTGTAACGCTCAGGATACTGATCTGCCAGATTAGTAGTTTCTCCTGGATCACTTTCCAGATTGAATAACTCAAACTTGGATTCATCAAAAGGTGTATCTATATTCACGATTTTCCAATTTCCTTCTCTTACATAGCCTCGGCCAATAGTAAATTGTACAGTCACATAATCGTCTTCATGTACGTAGTCTGTTGCACCAGTTAGCATTGGCAGCATGCTTTCTCCGAGCATTGGGCGTACAGAGCCATCTGCGGGATATTCCGCACCAGCAATTTCAAGGAAAGTAGGCGCCAAATCCATGACAGTGAGATAGGCATGATTAATTTCATTCCTGGCTGATATTTGAGGGCCTTTAATCATTAATTGTGCTGCTATACCTCCCTGCGTGAGAAATCCCTTATAGCGGTTAAAGGGAGCAGAGCCTGCCTGAGCCCAGCCTCTACCATAAGATACCCATGAAGATGATGTTCCCATATTGTCTAAATCGTTATTGTAGTTCTGGCGCAAATAATTAACGTAAGGCCCAATATTGTAGGCATCAGTGCTGTCAGCCCCATTATCTGACATAAATACGATTAGTGTAGAGTCATATAAATCAGCAGCTTTGAGGTAATCAATTAGCCGACTAATATTGTCATCCAGATTTTCAACCATAGCGGCATAAAGCTCCATTTTTCTGGATTCTCGATTCCGCTCCTCCTGAGAAAGACTATCCCATGGCCTGACACTTGGATTTCTGGGGGGCAATAATGAATCTTGGGGAATGATGCCTGCACTTTTTAATGACTCGAAGTTTTCAACTCGTAATCGATCATATCCCTGCTCATACTGGCCTTCATAGCGATCCAAATATTCATCCGGCACCTGTAAAGGCCAATGTGGCGAGGTATAAGCCGCAAAAGCAAAGAATGGTTGCCCGTCGTCCCGGCCTGATTCAATAAATTCTATGAGACGGTCAGTATATAACTCTGTTGTATATCGACCATTTGGATAGTCAACTTCTTTACCATCTTCTCTATAAATAACGGGTTCCGGGCTACGTAATCCAGCATAGAAATGGTTACTGGCCCCTGTTGTGTTTATAAATGAACGCTCAAAACCTGCCGCCAATGGTGAATATTCTTCTTCCACTCCTAGATGCCATTTACCAGCCATGTATGTATGGTAGCCAGCAGACTGGAGAAGTGCAGGCATGTGGGCAACACGATCTGACAGGTGTGTTTCATAGCCAGGAATCATTCTCATAAAAGGAGGGGCGCTTTGTTTGCCCATTCCAGACACATGGTTATTGTTGCCAGTCATTAACATTGACCTGGTCACTGCACAAAGAGTCCCGGTGTTAAAGTGCGTAAATACAAACCCCTCGTTAGCTATATCATTGATAGCGGGCGTTCGTATTTTACTGCCAAATACACTCGTATCCGCATATCCAAGATCATCTGCAACGATTAGCAATATGTTTGAGCGGGTATCTTCCGCTGCAAAAAGAATTATAGGGTTTAAGATAAATAATAATGTCAGTAACGAAATGCTGTACTTCAACGAAAACCTTTTCATAAGTCCTCCATTCAGTCTTGTACATTATAGGAATAGTTTTTATTAGTTATGAAACGTCAGCTTTGGGTCGATAACGGACATTAGCCTAATATCAGATTAGGGAGGGGGTTCACCCTCAAGCAAATAAGGTGGCAGAGTATTTGTAATATCTTCAGGAACACCTAACGGGCCTGGACCAACAATTCCAAAACCAGGACCTCGGGTCCACCATAAAAAAGTAGGAGCATAATCAGGGAAGCGTTCAGCCATTATTGGCGCAAAGTCTCGTAAAGGAACTCCCGGTTGAGCGACTTCAGCATAAACATCCATATAGTTTATTGCTTCATCTAATAACTCAGATCCACCACTAGGACCATGACCTGGATAAACTAAACTTATAGGTGTAAAAGTTTGTGCCAACTCGAGTGCTTCTTTCCAGCTAGCGGGGTTATTTAAATCTGCAAAATATGGGTGCATCTTAGAAAAGATTAAATCGCCTGTGATTAAAGCTTCTAATGATGGAATATAAAATATAGTGGCATTCATTGTTTCAGCAGGCGGTAAGTCCATAAATTGAATTTCATAATCTTCAAGATAAATATTGTCACCTTCTAACAACTCAGGAATGACTGGTCGTATTGGAAGTTGTGTGCCATAAAGTGGTTC
>JAYPJO010000048.1:0-11512 GCA_038128465.1 Gammaproteobacteria bacterium | reverse complement strand
GTCTTTGGGTGTACTGAACCTAAAGCGGGTGCCATTGTCAGCAAGAACCGATTTTTTGAGCAGGACTTTCTGAATCATACTTGTACCCAGGAGGGGGGTATACTGGAACAGGAGTGCAGCCAGTTGATCAGTGATTTTTTCAAACAAAAACGTCAGACCTGACATCAGCACAAAAATATCAGTCACAAAAAAGCCGGAATGAATCCGGCTTTTCTGGTTGTGGTGATTAAATCTTAAAGTGAAAAATCAATACTGTAAGAAGCAACGAATTTCACATTGTCGTTATCGCGTGGAGCCTGTACAGCATAGTCTTCTCCAGCACCGCCATCTGCATCAAACTCCAGGTCTGTGGTAGTAACCATGAAGCTAAAGCCGTCTTTTGAAACGCTGACGTTATAATCAAGATAACCATTAGAAGGTGTACCGTTAAAGGCTTCGGCAAAGTCACCTTCGTGGTAGCCAATATGAAAACCTATCTCAGTTCCGCTTTCCAGGGGCCAGACGTAATCGGCAGACAGATAAGAAGCTTCAGCAAAACCAAAATCCTGGACATTTCCATCTGGTTTTAGACCTTCATCTGGTTCAGCATTGGCCAGCAGGGAGAGCCCAACACTGAAATTGCCATAGCTCAGTGAACCGTAGATCTCACCGAAGTCAAAACCAGCCTGGCTGTCATAATTATAGTAGAGGTAGCCAATATCGTAACCGATATCACCAGCCGCTCCACCAAATCCAAAATACATGTCATGCTCATAGGAATAGGCGTCGTCAGAATCGTATGACACATTAGCCGCCCAAGTACCTGCATAGAACCCGCTTTCATGAGCATAGTCCAGACCACCTGAAACCACGGCTTCGTTGATAGTCTGTGTCAGTCCACGCCAGATATAGTTATTGGCAATACCGGCATTTGCAGTGACTTCTGCCTGTGAGGGGAGCGAAGCAGTAAAGGCTCCCAGAGCAATTGCAGAACAAAGCATGGGCTTTTTGAAAGTTGTCAGAAACGATTTTTTCATAAGTAACATTCTCCTAAAAAATTGGTATAGCCTGTTGTTGTCTGCAAGCTATCTCTTGTTAAACACATTGATCGCTAATGTGCTTTCACAAATGACTAGAGCAAGCCCTGTGCCAGTTTTTAAAACTACATATAAATCAATTAGTTAATAAAATTTTCACAATAAACACTCAAAATTTAAGTGATGGCTTGGTGCACGTGCACCCATACTGCGCACCAACATGGTGCGAAACTAATAGAACAGAGAAAGTATTGATGTGGCAGCTGATCAGGCAAAAAAAAGCCCGCTATGGAGCGGGCTAACATGAGAAGAAAGTTTAAGGGGGGGTTAAGCGGCAGACCCAATGGTCTGGGAAATATCTTTATGTTTGTTTCTGTTACCTCTGATCACTTTTAATGCCTCTTCCATGGCGTCTTCACGGTTTTCATAGTGATTGCTGTGTGGTAAATGTTCGTCTGCCTCGAGCGAATCCAGCACATTGCGTACTTCCTCTACCATCGAGCACATATAAACTTTACGACCTGCGGCAATCGCATCCCTGGCGATCGTTTCCAGGGCCAGAGCCGAAGAAACATCGATTTTGGATACCCGTTCAAAGTCCAGGATGACAACCTGGACACCGGCAGCCAGTTGCTCCCTGGCGTGGTGACCCAGGTCGGCAGCTGCACCAAAACTCAAAGGACCACCAAAATCAAATACAGTAAGAGCCGTACCGACTTCATCCAGAATTTCCAGTTCGCGTGGGGTTGCCGTGTGACGTACGGTACCCATTTCCCTCACGCGCGCAACCTGCTCCCTGGCAACCTGATGGACAAAGAACAGTGCTGCCATAACTACGCCAGCTGCTACAGCTGTTATCAGGTCAACAAATACAGTTAATGCAAATACCATCAGCATCAGACCCAGATCCCAGCGAGGACCCCGATGAGCATTTTTCAGATAGCTCCAGTCAATGATATCGAGGCCGACTTTAACCAGAATACCACCCAGCACAGCATTGGGTATGACTGCTGCAAGCGGGCTTAAACCCAGCACAATGGCCAGTAAAACCAGGGCATGTATCATGCCTGACAGACGGGTTGCACCGCCGGTACGGATATTAACCACGGTACGCATGGTTGCGCCGGCACCGGCTGTTCCACCAAACACGCCGGCAATGGCATTACCAATACCCTGGCCAATCAATTCGCGATTGGAATCATGCCGTGTGCGGGTCATGCTGTCAGCAACAAGAGACGTTAACAGGCTGTCAATGGCACCCAGCAAAGCGAGTACAAAGGCCGCTTCCAGAACCAGCATGGCTGCATCCTGATTGAAAACGGGCATGGTGAATACGGGCAAGCCACTGGGAACATCACCCAGAACAGGCACTTCACCAATGACCAGGCTCACCAGGGTGCCAATAATCAGGGCTGCAAGTGCACCGGGAACATATACACTCAGTTTTTTCGGCCATTTCATGGCAATCGCCAGTGTCAGTGCACCCAGAGCCAGAGCGAACTCATTGAAATCTGCCACGGCTGTTGGTGCATACAGCAGTGCATCAACCGTTCCAGCCGGTGAGGGATGGCCCAGCAGCGGGCCAATTTGCAGAATGATAATAATGCCACCGATACCACTCATGAAACCACTGATAACAGGGTAGGGAACCAGACGAATAAATTCGCCCAGTTTCAGGGCTCCCATGATGATCTGAATAATGCCGGCCAGGAAAATGGCCGTGAAAATCATGGTCAGATCGCCTTCCATGCCGGGAATCGCCGCGAGGCTGGCCGCCAGGCCGGCAACGACAACGGTCATCGGACCGGTAGGTCCGGACACCTGAGCGCCGGTACCGCCAAAGAATGCGGCAAAAAATCCGACAAATATTGCGCCATATAACCCGGCTATCGGGCCAAGGCCAGATGCAACACCCATGGCCAGTGCCAGGGGCAGCGCTACCACGCCGGCAGTCAGGCCGCCGTAGATATCACCTCTTAAATTACTAAAATCCAGTTTAAACATAACATTACCCTAACATTTATTTATTCATTTACTTCATTTTTGTGGGCATGGATCAGATCGTAATAACGGTCTTCCACCGGCACAAAGGCATTCTTCTCTTCATCATAGGCACTTACCGAGCCTTCGGCGATGTCATACACCCAGCCATGGATCTCCACTTCACCACTAGCCAGTTTGGCCGCTACAGCAGGATGTGTCTCCAGGTGTGTCATTTGCAGCAGAACATTCTGTTCAGTCACTTCCTGTAGATGATGATCTTCAAGTTCACCGTGTCGACCTTCCACGGATGAAATCGCTGCCCGTGTATACGACAACCAGCTGGCAACACTTGGCAATGAACCCAGGGTTTCCGGTTTCATGGCGCCTTTCATGGCACCACAATCGGTATGCCCACAGACGATAATGTGCTCTATACCCAGTGCGGCTACACCAAACTCAATGGACGCTGTCATCCCGCCTATAACATCACCATAAGGAGGAACGATATTGCCCGCATTTCGGCAAATAAACAGCTCGCCGGGCTCCGAATGGGTGATCAGATTAGGATCTATACGGGAATCAGCACAGGTAATGAGCAGCACTTCAGGAGACTGGCCATTGGCCAGAGTTTCAAAAAGCTCCTTACGCTCATCGTAACTTTTGTTTTTAAATTCTCTTAATCCTGAAATAATTTTTTCCATTTTCCTGCTCCTGCAAAAGCATCACGCAAATTTATAGTATCCAAATATAGTGATTAATTATAAAGGAATAAATATAATTGGTGATAGGAATAACCTTTAATAAGTTCGAATAAGAGAGAGGATTATCAATGCCAGGCCGAGATATCTCCCTGAAACAGCTGCGATACTATTCAGTGGCCGCCCGTCATAACAGTCTACGTCAGGCTGCCCGTGAACTCAGAATTTCCCAGCCTTCACTGAGCGCCCAGCTCAGTTCCCTGGAAGACAGCCTTGGCGTTGAGTTGTTTGAACGTAGTCGTAACGGCATATTTCTGACGCCGCTGGGTCGTGAACTGGTACAGGAAACCAATACGGCGATCCAGGCTGTTAATGCTATTGCCGAGTCAGCCAATTTCGCAGTGAAAGGACCCACCGGAACCTTCCGTCTGGGTGTCACACCCTCTATTGGCCCCTATGCCTTGCCCTGGATTTTGCCTTCGATACATAAAAAATATAAAGACATGAAGCTCTTTGTGCGTGAAGAGGTTTATACTGACCTTGCCCAGGGCCTGGTTGATGGCAACTACGATTTGATTTTTACCACGCTGCCGCTGGTAAACCCGTCAATTACCGTAATGCCCCTGTTGCGAGAGCCGATTTATCTGGTTACCAGTAATGCCCACCGTTTTGCCAGCAAAAAAACGGTGCGAGGGAATGACCTGGAAGGCGAAGAAATCCTGACCATTGAGGAGCATCACCAGTTTTACAAACAGGTGGAGGATTTATGTTCAAGGTTTCATGCCAAACTACTGCGCGATTACGAAGGCACCAGTCTGGATGCCATCAGACAAATGGTTTACATGGAGATGGGCATTGCCTTTATGCCGGCACTGTACCTGCGATCCGAAATAAAGGGGCGGGATAACCTGCATATCCTGAATCTCGAAGATGAGTCAATATTCCGAATTCATGCTCTGGCCTGGCGCAACACCTCACCATTGCGTAATTTTTACCGGCAGCTGGGCGGGGAATTTCAGTCACTGATCAAGAGGCATTTCAAGCAGGATGTGACTTTGCTGTAAGAGTCACAATTTTTATCTGGTGTATTGTTAACGAGCCTGGTATCGGGTTAATTTACTGCTATCCCCGTTTTCTCCGCCTTCACTCTTCACTTCACTCAAGTTCTGCGCTGAGTCCCTCAGACAGTCCTCGCTTATTCCAGAACTTGAGCAAAGTGAAAAAACAGCTCAATGGCGGCTAAAAGCGGGGAAATAGCAGTAATTTTTATGTGTGAAAAAAATATTTGAAATGAGTCTGCACCAATACGCTTAATCGCTATTAACACGTTCAGAATTCCAGTATCATAGCGCCTTCTTTATTTGAAGATGCTCGCCGACCAAAAGGTTGATATCTAAATGTTAAGCTTGCTTGGTGCTCCCGCCCATTCACAGTTAACCACGCAAAAACTCCTTAACACCATCCAGCAAGCACTTCCAACCGTCTCAGCACTCTCATCGCGTTTTGTACACTTCGTGGATTTGCATGCCGAACTCGACCCGGACGAACAGATTCTGCTCTACAGACTGTTGCAATATGGCCCGAAAGCAGAAGCCCATGATGAAGAAGGTGTTTATACATGTATTGTGACGCCCCGGCTTGGCACAATTTCTCCATGGTCCTCCAAGGCCACCGACATCGCTCACAATTGTGGACTGGACAAAGTAGCCCGGCTGGAGCGGGGCATTATCTTCACGCTGCATTCGTCGGCTGAAATCCAGGAAGCAGTCCTGTTGCCTTTCTTACATGACCGCATGACACAGATGGTCATGCATGGCATGGACGAGGCTGAACAATTGTTTGAATCGGCTGATCCGCGCCCCATGCAAAGTGTGGATGTACTCGGTGGTGGTAAAGTTGCGCTGGTTGAGGCTAACCAGGCCCTGGGTCTGGCACTGGCTGATGATGAAATTGATTACCTGGTAGAGAGCTTCACCGCGCTGGGGCGTAATCCCAATGACATTGAACTGCTGATGTTTGCCCAGGCCAACTCTGAGCATTGTCGTCACAAGATTTTCAATGCGTCATGGACGGTTGATGGCGAAGAGCAGGACCGTTCCCTGTTTGCCATGATCCGTAATACCCTTGAATGCCATAGTGAAGGGGTGCTTTCTGCCTACAAGGACAATGCCTCGGTCATGACCGGTAACAAGGCCGGGCGTTTTTTTCCTAATCCGAAATCCAGAACCTACGAGTACCATAAAGAAGCCATACATATCCTGACCAAGGTCGAAACCCATAACCATCCGACAGCTATTGCGCCGTATCCCGGGGCATCCACTGGTTCCAGTGGTGAAATTCGCGATGAAGGTGCCACTGGGGTTGGCTCCAAACCCAAGGCTGGTCTGACCGGCTTTTCCGTATCCAACCTGAAAATTCCGGGACACGCGCAGCCCTGGGAAATCGATTATGGCAAGCCCGGGCACATGGCATCTGCGCTGGATATCATGCTGGAAGGGCCCATTGGTGGCGCGGCCTTTAACAATGAATACGGTCGCCCGAACCTGTGTGGTTATTTCCGTACCTTTGAACAGGCTTTTGCTGATCCGGCGTTGAAAGGTCAACAGGATATTCGCGGTTACCACAAGCCCATTATGTTGGCTGGTGGCCTGGGGAATATCCGGGAGCAGCATGTGCAGAAGAAAGATATTCCGGTCGGTGCAAAACTGATTGTGCTGGGCGGCCCGGCTATGCTGATTGGCCTGGGCGGTGGTGCGGCTTCCTCCATGGCCTCGGGCACCAGCAGTGAAGACCTGGATTTTGCCTCGGTACAGCGTGATAACGCGGAAATGGAGCGACGCTGCCAGGAAGTTATCGACCAGTGCTGGGCGCAGGGCAAGAAAAACCCGATCCAGTTTATTCATGATGTCGGCGCCGGTGGCCTGTCCAATGCCCTGCCGGAACTGGTGAAAGATGGCGAGCGTGGCGGTGCATTTAACCTGCGTGACATCCCCAATGCCGAAGCACAGATGTCACCCATGGAAATCTGGTGTAACGAAGCCCAGGAACGTTATGTGCTGGCCGTAGCTGAAGCTGATCTGCAGCGTTTTGAAGCACTGTGCCAGCGTGAGCGTTGCCCCTTTGCGGTAGTGGGTGAAGCAAGGGAAGACCTGCACCTGACACTCGGGGATACCCACTTTAACAACCAGCCCATAGACCTGCCGATGTCGGTGCTATTTGGCAAGCCGCCAAAAATGCATCGTGATGTGCAACGCCTGAATCCAAAACTTAAAGCTGTTGATATCAGTGAGATCAACATCGAGGAAGCCGCTGAGCGGGTACTGCAACTGCCCACGGTGGCCAGCAAGAGTTTCCTGATCACCATTGGCGACCGCTCCATTACCGGCATGGTGGCACGTGAGCAGATGGTTGGCCCCTGGCAGGTGCCGGTGGCCGATGCTGCAGTAACAGCGCAGTCCTTTGATTCAGATTACGGTGAAGCCATGGCCATGGGAGAACGCACACCCACCGCCCTGATCAATGCCCCGGCATCCGGGCGCATGGCAGTGGCCGAAGCTATCACCAATATTGCTTGTGCCCGCATTAATAAAATCAGCGACATTAAATTGTCGGCCAACTGGATGGCAGCAGCCGGATTTCCGGGTGAAGATGCCAGGCTCTATGACACTGTGAAAGCCGTTGGCATGGAATTATGCCCGGAGCTGGGCATTACCATTCCGGTGGGCAAGGATTCCATGTCCATGCGTACTGTCTGGCAGGATGCGAGTAATGAGGGCAAAAAAGACAAGAGTGTTACGGCACCACTGTCACTGATCGTCTCGGCCTTTGCGCCGGTGCAGGATATTCGCCAGACCCTGACCCCGCAATTGCGCCTGGAACAGGACAGCCGCCTGTTATTACTGGACCTGGGCCTGGGATCGAACCGCCTGGGTGGCTCGGCACTGGCTCAGGTCTACAACCAGCTGGGTGATAAAGTTCCTGATGTGCACAGTGCATCGGACCTGAAAGTCTTCTTTGCGTTTATCCAGGATGCCATGCAGCAGAACCTGCTGCTGGCTTATCATGATCGCTCCGATGGTGGCCTGTTCACCACCCTGATGGAAATGGCCTTTGCCGGACATTGTGGCCTGTCCATTCACCTGGGTGGATTCAGCAGTGCCAGTGCCCATCTGGAAAACCTGTTTAGTGAAGAGCTCGGTGCCGTGGTACAAGTGGGCAGCGATAAAATTGATCAGCTCAGGGAACTGGCCGAAGACTATGGCCTGGCTGATGTCTGTTTTGATATTGGTGAGCCGGTTGCCGGTGACGATATCCATTTTTTCTATGAAGGCCGCGATGTGCTGAGTGGCTCACGCTCGCATTACCAGAGCCTGTGGGCCAAGACCTCCTATGCCATGCAAAGCCTCCGCGACAATGCCGATTGCGCCCGGCAGGAATTTGAACGCATACAGGACAAACATGATAACGGCCTGTATACCGACCTTAACTTTGATCTTAATGATGATATTGCCGCGCCCTTCCTGAACAACAAAAATAAACCACGTATTGCTGTCCTGCGAGAGCAGGGCGTGAACGGCCAGCTGGAAATGGCTGCGGCTTTTGACCGCGCCGGTTTTGATGCCATCGATGTGCACATGAGTGACATCATCAGTGGCGAGGTCAGCTTGGAAAACTTCAATGCCCTGGTGGCCTGTGGTGGTTTCTCCTACGGGGATGTGCTGGGTGCCGGTGAAGGCTGGGCCAAATCCATCCTGTTCAATGATACGGCCCGTAAACAGTTTGAAGCCTTTTTCCTTCGCGATACCACCCTGGCTCTGGGTGTGTGTAACGGCTGCCAGATGATGTCCAATCTGCATGAACTCATTCCCGGTACCGGCCACTGGCCACACTTTGTGCGCAATGCCTCGGAACAGTTTGAAGGCAGGACCACGCTGGTCAAGATCAAGAACAGCTCCTCGGTGTTATTGCAGGGCATGGCCGGTTCTGTTTTTCCCATCGCGGTTGCACACGGCGAGGGAAGGGCAGAGTTCAGCAGTAAGGAAGCGGAACAGGCCATCAAAAATTCGCAGTACCTCGCCATGCAGTATGTGGATAATGCTGGCGCAGTCACGCAGAACTATCCTTCCAACCCCAACGGCTCACCTCATGGCATAGCCGGCCTGTGTAATGAAGATGGCCGCTTCACCATCATGATGCCCCACCCCGAACGCGTATTCCGCGCAGTCACCAACTCATGGCGACCCGACGACTGGCAGGAATACGGACCCACCATGCGTATGTTCAGAAATGCACGGCACTGGTTGGGTTAACAGTATAGCCTCATATCAAATTAATATCGTTTTTGACAGATCGTTTTAAAATATTAACGATTACGATAATTTTATGAACTTGCGTGGTCAATACATTATTTGTTCACGCAAAATGCATATTTTAAGTGTCTTAAAACCAGGAAGAAAAAGATGGAATGTATATCGTATAAAAAAGGCTATACGTATCAGCTTATTGAAGAATATGAAGTTGAAATACCAATTACCACAGGCCAAGACATTGCTTCCCCTTCTGGATTTATTGCACTTTCCAAAGATGGTCTTCTTTTTATTAAAAAAGGATATGCTTGGGACGGCCCATCTGGTCCAACTATAGATACAAAAAATTTTATGCGTGGCTCACTTATTCATGATGCTCTATATCAATTGATGAGAGAAGAGCTTTTAGATAATGATATTACTCGCGAACCAGCTGACAGACTTCTACAAAAAATGTGTGTTGAAGATGGTATGAGCCCAATTCGAGCGTGGTGGGTGTACAAAGGTTTGAGAATAGGTGGTGATCCTGCTTCTGATCCGGATAACAGAAAACCAGTAACTAAAGCACCTAAAGAATGTGAATAGGAATCTAAAAATCTAAAGTGGAAAGTATCGATTTCATAACAAGCTTAAAATGACTATGATAATTAACTTGATTTCTAGATTTTCGATACATTCAAGCGTTATAAATTAAACAACATGATCAACCTTCGTGAGTATTCTGAAAACGATGCCCCCCTCACTAGCGGCTAACGGAAACAGTCCAAAAGTTGCTGCTTATCTGAGAAATATTTTCCCTTCGCCTTTCTATATCAAGGATGCAAAGTGGTGGATAAAAGAAGGTTTTCATAAAGAAGGGGCAATGAACCGGGCAATCGACCTTGACGGCCAGTGTATTGGTAATATTGGTTGTCATCCCATGAAAGATCATCCAGAGCATATCGTTGAGCTTGGATACTGGATAGGGGAGTCTCACTGGAACAAGGGAATTATCAGTCGGGCTATTTCACTTTTTACGGACTACGTTTTTGCCAATACCAATGTGAAAATCATGACTGCCTTGGTGGCGGAACCCAATAAGGCATCCATGAAAGCGCTGGAAGATTGTGGTTATAACTGTGCCAGAATCAATAAAAAATCATTGAAAGTCAGGGCCGGGGTATTCGATGAGTATGTTTATTTCAGATCAAAATCACACATGCATTCACTTTTTTGATAAAGTCGACACCATGGCAGGGTCATCCAGCCATGACGGAGGCTGAGCATGTTGCATATCCAGCGCTTCTGGCCTGCTGGATATCATGACTTAATTCGTCAGCTTCATCGCCCCATAATTCGTTGATATCCACTACGCTATTCTGGTAATCCTGAAGCTGAAAGGGGATGAAATATTTAGCCGAATCAGCTAACGCCCTATGAGCTGTTAAAATCATCTCCGCCGGAAGTAGCCAACCCCTCGGATAATTTAAAAAATTTATTTGAATTACCGGTTTTGTTTTATGCTCTGTGCCTTTATGTGTATACAACAGGGACTCTGGATATCACTGCGCTGGTTACAGCCTGGGTGTTTGTGATTTTTCGTATTCTACACAGTCTCGTGCACTGCACCATTAATCTCTCCATGCTGCGCTTTGTTCTTTACAGTATTGCCTCCCTGTCATTATGGTTTATGATTTTGCGTGAAGGCTGGAAGCTTTTTTCAGTCTGAATTTAAATCAGGATAATGCCATCAACGATTCAGGCGACCATAACGAAAATACCGACAACTTATTCAGCAAGTCTTTGATTCGTCTGGCTATCATCGAAACACCAGGCACAGTATTAGTGATTCTCGGCTTGTATGGAAAGTTCTGGGCAGAAGGTGATGCCTTCTGGGATTTTTTGAATGATCCGGGCAATGTTAATCTGGTCTTAACAATTGGCATAGTAATATGGCTGTATTGCTGGACCGAGTTTATTAAACTGGTAAGAAAAAAGCGTTGACTTTGTATTAAGCGCTCTATAACCTGCGAATGAGCTAGAAAGTGTAGCTAAATATTTATAACTTTTTTTGTTACTTATCTTGTATTTAAAAGAGTATTAAAGAGTTTTTAAATTAAAGCTTATTTCCATGCTGGAACTCATTTTTTCAATATAAATAAATATATAGAAAAAGAATATTTTTTAAATTAACAGGAAATTTTTTATGGCTGAGAAAGTAACAGGAACCGTAAAGTGGTTTAACGAATCAAAAGGTTTTGGTTTTATTGAGCAGGAGTCTGGTCCGGATGTATTTGCACATTACAGTGCAATTGCAGCAGAAGGTTTTAAAACACTGACTGAAGGACAAAAAGTTGAGTTTGAAGTAACTCAGGGTCAGAAAGGACCACAGGCAGAAAATATTGTCGCAATATAATTGCTGACACATGGATTAAAAAAAGCAGCCTCCGGGCTGCTTTTTTTTACCTGCGAATTCTGCTTTTATCAGCAATCAGGTTTGTGAAGCCTAATAGAGAAGCGACATGGTTCA
>JAYPJO010000047.1:0-11519 GCA_038128465.1 Gammaproteobacteria bacterium | reverse complement strand
GACTAGCAGTAAGTTATTGATTATTCAATTAAGCAGGCTTTGTATCAAGTTTGCAGAATAGATTGCAGCTGGCTAAATATAATGTCGCCAAATACCATTCCGGACTATAGTGAATAGAAGCAGATATAAACGTCATACCGCTTTTTATCAGGGAAGAGTTAAAAATGGCAATCAGTGAGTGGCCTGAATCTGAACGACCCAGAGAGAAACTGCTTGGCAGAGGGGCCAGCACCCTCAGTGATGCCCAATTACTGGCTATATTCTTACGTACAGGTATTCCGGGATCATCAGCTTTAATGCTGGGTATGAAGCTGTTGCAACATTTTGGCAGCATCAGAGGCGTGCTAGAAGCGGATATTACTGATTTCTGCCAGCTCCCAGGCATAGGCAAGAGTAAATATGCTTTACTGCAGGCTGCACAGGAGCTGGCGCAGCGACAATTGCTTGAAAACCTGCAAAAAGAAGACGCCTTGACCAGTGCCGCGCAAAGCCGGCTTTATGTTAAAAGCAAGTTACGAGGCTATCATCGAGAGGTTTTCCTTTGCCTTTTCCTGGATTCTCAGCATCGGGTTATTGCCCAAGAAGAACTGTTTAAGGGAACCATTGACAGTGCAACTGTTTATCCGCGTGAAGTGCTGAATCGGGCTATTTACTATAAAGCGGCAGCGCTGATCTTTGCTCATAATCACCCTTCCGGTATCGCAGAACCCAGTGAGGCAGATATTGCGATTACCAGACGCTTGAAATCGGCGCTTGACCTGGTTGATATAAAAACACTGGACCATCTGGTGGTGGGGGATGAAAATGTCATCTCAATGGCCGAACGCGGATTGCTGTAGACCGCGTTAATTCTGGTGAACACAGAGATAGGGTGAATACTTAAGCCTTGCTATTGAGCACCTGTTTTGGTATAAAACGCAGCTCTTTTTTTCCACAGAATTTAAAGCATGCTTTTTGGTGTGCACTGAAGCAGAACAGAGGCAAGAAAAATGGCTAGAGTGTGTATGGTGACCGGCAAAAGACCACAGGCAGGTAATAATGTATCGCATGCCAAAAATCGCACACGTCGCCGTTTTACCCCCAACCTGCATACACATAGATTTTGGGTAGAATCTGAAAAACGCTTTGTGAAACTACGCTTATCAAGTAAAGGTATGCGCATAATCGACAAGAAAGGCATAGATGCCGTTTTGGCTGATATCCGTGCCAATGGCGTAAAGGTGTAGGCTGAAATCTGGACTACACAGGCAATCAGAAGATTAACGCGACAGCAAGCTGAAACAGGGACATTCCGATGAGAGAAAAAATCAGACTGGTATCAAGCGCCAAAACAGGCCACTTTTATACCACCGATAAAAACAAACGTAACATGCCAGACAAAATGGAGATCAAGAAGTATGATCCTGTTGCGCGCAAGCATGTGATCTATACTGAAGCTAAAATCAAATAAATTTATTATAGATTGATAACAAACACCCGCCTCATGGCGGGTGTTTTTTTGGCGGAAGTTAAACTTTTCAGCCTGTTTTAATTCTTTTTATCCTTCCCAGCGTTTCAGGACGTCACAATCAATATCAAACATATCCAGTGCCCGTGCAACACTTTGGGTCACTATGTCTGCAATGCTTTCCGGTGATGTATAAAAGGCCGGCACTGGCGGCATGATGATGCCGCCCATATTGGTCAGGTCCAGCATGCTTTGCAGATGGCCGGCATGTAAGGGCGTTTCCCTGACCATGAGCAACAGCCGTCTGCGTTCTTTCAGCACGACATCAGCGGAACGGCTTATCAGCGAGGCACTGAAACCGGCAGCTATTTCAGACATGGTTCGGATCGAACATGGCGCAATGATCATGCCCATGGTTTTAAAACTGCCGCTGGCGATGGCTGCACCGATATCATTGTTGGAATAATGTACATCAGCAAGGGCTTTGAGCTCATCATAGCCAAGCTCGCTTTCATGTTTCAGGGTTTGCAAGGCCGCTTTACTGACAATCAGGTGTGACTCGACTCCTGCCTGCTTTAATAACTTCAGGCACTCAATGCCATAAACAATTCCAGAGGCGCCACTGATGCCAACTATCAAACGTTTGGGGTCTGTGTGTTTCATTAATTAATTCTGCACTTTATATAAAGGAGCATTGACCAGAAAACGATCAACAGCAATGACCATAGCGGGAACAGTACCAAGCACCAGAAAAGACATTTGAAACATGTAGGCCAGTCCTATCAGCATCCAGGTCATGATAATCCAGGCTGTCAGCGCGATGAAGGCATAGATCCCCAGTATATGGGAGTACTGATTACAGGATGCACAGTTGACCTGAAATGGAGAAATAGCAAAGAGCTTCTGCAAGGTGCTGATGCTTTCCTGCTTACAATGTGGACACTCATGCATAGGTTTATCCTGTGTTGAGCGCTAATTATAAGCAGCTTTGTAGACAGATGGAAAAAACCGATATTTTTTTGTCCGGGCGTTGTAAATGAGCATTTTTGATGTGGATCAACAAGAACATTAATGCCGGTGAGATACTGATGCTTATAAACTTAATAAAGGAGACCGCAATGACATCTATGAAAAAGAATTCGACTGCCTGGTTTGCCGGTTTACTTGCCGTGCTGCTATTCAAAACGGTAATCAGCATGGGCCTGCTAAATGCAGCTCGAGCTGCAGACAATCAAGACTTTCCAATGCCGGTCAGTGTCAACGCTCTGATGGTGACAATGATTGATCATTCGGCGCATTACATCTGGGACTATGCCGCACTGCAAGACATGATGCTGGAGGAGGAGTGGCTGGCAGTAGATTATTATTCCATTCAGCTGGCAGCACCGGGCCCGCTTATGACGCTGGGCGGCACTGGCGAGCTGGATAATACCTGGGCGCTTTCTCCGCAATGGCTCGGCTATGCCATGGACATGACCAATGCGGCCATGAAGTCATTAAATGCAGCAAGCTTGCAGGACAAAGCCCTGCTGGAAACAGCCGGTGATGAACTACTGGATTCTTGTCTGGCTTGTCATCAGGCATTCAAACCAGAAGTGCCAACCGAGGGCGTGATCCATGACCCCCTGTATGATCAACTTTATCACCTGTTTCAGCGTGAAGGCGGCGTATAAGCGGCTGGATTCAGCCAGGGCCCTTTAACGAACGATTTTTATCCATTCTCCTGCAACCGGCTCACCTCTGGGATAGTCACCATTGTAGAGCCGCAGCAGGTCTTCAGCGAGGGGATCAAAGGGGTTTTCAGCGGCTAGCTGAGCATAGGTTCTGCCATCGGAGCGAACGTATTCAATACTGGTGGGATCTGCAATGTTGCGCTCGTTGGCCGCTATAGGGCGAAAACTTCGAATAGCTTCAAGCAAAATCGCATCGCTTTCATCGTCCAGGTTGGCAGTGGTTTGCTGACCAGTCAGAATAAATGCGCGTGGACCGTAATAGATCACGGCAAGTCTGGAATTATTCGCCGGATTAACGCCGGTATAGCCCTGCAAGCCAAACTGGTTGAGGCCTTCGGTTTTTTGCAAACCGCTGATGTTTAAATCTTCCTGTATGAACAGACGTGGTTCTTTGTATTCCTGCAGGCGTTGCACAGATATGTCCAGAGAAAGGCCGTCATCCTGGGAGCTTGCATTCAGCGTGGTGGTGGTTTCATTCCAGAACCAGCCTTCAGGGAAAACCAGGGTGTAATTTAATAAATTCTGATAGTAGCGATTGCGGGCGTCACTGCCAGGCATTTGCACGCTTTGTCCGATTGCCAGGCCATTCATCCTGTCCCTGAACACCTGTGGGTCAGCGCTTGACTCATTTTCCTCTGCAAGCTCATTGGCGCGCCCAACAACTTCCTGCAAACGGGTGTCATTGCGGGGATGGGTTGCAAAGACTCCATGATAGCTGACTGCACCGGAAGAAGTACGCTTGGTGAAGTCTTCATGATTCTTGAGGACACCGATGACCTCTACCATGGCCAGAGGATCATAACCGGCACTGGCAATATATTCGGCGCCCAGACCGTCTGCAGCCAGCTCCATTTCACGGCCATAGCCACTGAGTAAGGCGCCACCGATTAATGAAGATGTCTCGCCCAGAGAGCCAACCCCTGTTGCAACTACCAGGACACCGGCAAGCACATTATTGGTCTGGCTGGCAGCCTGTTGACGCACGGAATGCCGGTCTGTTACATGTCCTATTTCATGCCCCAGCACTGCAGCGAGTTCATCTTCACTGTTCAGGTATAGCATCAAGCCGCGATTGATATAAATAAAACCGCCGGGCAGAGCAAAGGCATTGATGTCGGGACTGTCTATGACGGTAAAGGTGTAATCAATATCCGGGCGGTGTGAAACAGCGGCCAGCTTTTGCCCGACTTCATTCACGTATTCCTGCATTTGCTGGTCTTGTAATACGGGCATCTCCTGTAAAATTTGCTGGTGCATTTCCGTGCCCAGTTCAATCTCCCGGCTTTCACTCATGGTGACAAAATCAAAACCACCGGTAGGGTTGGCAGCGCAGGCAGCCAGCAAATAAAGACTGCATGCTGTGAGCAGGCAGGATCTGATGGTAACAACCACAGAGCAATTAATATTCTGACGAATGGTTTTCATGGACAAGATCATACTGCCTTGAAGCTTAATCCCTGCTTAAAAACTCTGGTTATATCCTGTTCAAGCGCTGCCGTTTAAAAAGGATTTCAGCTGCTGACCCATGCCGCTGCATACATTCGATTCAACACGGGCAAGCAAGGGTATTGGCAAAATGAGTGCTGGCAGATACGACTGGCCGTTGGCATCTGCACTGATGGCGCCGGCACTGGACAGCGTATCAAGATCCCAGATTTCCGCTTCAAAGTTTGAATCATCGGTCCAGGTGCCAAAACCGAAGCAGCCACCTCCGCCTGGTCCAACTGCACAGGAAATCGAACCGCTTTCTCCGGAGCGCTGGGTTTCGCCGTCGAGCCAGACAATATACTCAACACCGAAATCCTCCAGCTTTTCGGCAGCAACTTCCTGATCCATCAGCTGTTGCAGGTGATCAGTTCGCATTGGCGCGGTTCTGGGCTCAAAGAAAGGAAACATTTCATCCAGAAAAGTTTCTTCTGGTATTACGTTGATACCATCATTGCCGGAAGCGACCACATCACCGACACATTCGACAAAATCCTGTTCGGTTTCATAGGCATTGCTCTGACGCCGACCCAGGATGACAATACTTTCATCACTGCTTATTTCAGTATCTGCCTGCCGAAACTGGTCTATTTCTGTCGTGGTACAGGCACTCAAACCCCACAGTATGCTTACCAGGGTTAACGATTTAATTGATGTTGAATAGCGTTTCATTAGTTTTCACCTCCGCTTCACAGAGACTATATAAAGCTTATATTACATTATTTACTACCAGCCAGTTATTAACTTCGGGGATTGTGGTAAATCCCAGCGAAAAAGTTGCAGCCAGGTCACGGAATGCTTCAACCGCAGCTTCATTGACGCCGTTATCAACGGACCCGAAACTTGAGCGCGGTGATTTACCGTAGGCGGTCATGACCCAGTCTGCGATTGAGTCCCCGCCAGGGTCTGACAGACGCATATTGTATTTAACCCATATTTCATAAACATCCAGACGGGTCTTCTGGGGTAATCCAATTTGAAATTCTTCGATGCTTGGTTCAAAAACCATATCCAGGTCAGGGTAATCGGCAATATTGTCAGCGCTGTCTAAAAAAACTACCTCCGCAAAAACGGCAGGCAGGATGGTGTTGAATAAGGCTACCTGGGATGCTCCGCTGTTGATAATGTACTGATCTTCACCAGAATATTCATCTATTTCAGTGAAGCTGTAGGAACTGAAAGCCTCGTCATAGATAACACCAATGGAAAGCGGTAATTGAGGAACCAGTGGAGAAGGATAGGAGCCTTCTATGTTGATAGTACTGATGGATGAGCAGGCAAACAGAGAAAAGCACAAAGCTAGCAGGGTAGGTGTCCTGAACCTACTAAACAGATGTTTAAGGTTATAAGTGCTCGACATCATAATTTTCCCTGCCACCATCCTTAGAGAGCCGGATTTGACAGTTGTTACAGAAGTCCCTTATTCCCAATATTACTCCTGTTTACGGAGACATCAATAGCCCTGGATCAAGTTTTAGTAAAAATCGTTTAAGCCAACGAAGGTGCCACCATTGCGTTTTGCCAGTTCCCGCATGAGTGAGGCAAAGCGGATGCCGCCAGCCTGAAACATTCTGGGTTGGGCAAACTGTACCGGAAAACCGATCCCATGAATCCTGACCAGGCGATTGCCATCGGCGTCTGCGGCATTGATGCGGTCTATGGTGTCAACAACCTGAGCAATAGAATTACCAGAAAAGTCATCACCCAGCACATAGATACTGATTTTTTTACCGGGTTCATAGAATGTCCTGATTGCAGTTGTAATCCCCTCTACCGGACTGCTGTTGCTGAAGGGGTTCCAGGTGCGCAGACGCTGTAATATTGCTGAACGCCGGGCAGGTGTGTCGGGAATCCAGTCACCCCGGAACTGGCTGAACATATATTCACCCATGTCATTCATTACCTGTATGCCCTTGACTTCAGGATAGATGTCCAGGGTATCGACAACAACTTCCAGCAAGCGCCCCCAGCTGTAATTGAACATACTGCCGGAGGTGTCGATAATGAAGATTATGTATTCACTGTCGACAGGTACACCGCCTACTGAATCGGTCAGTGTTAATTCAGCCTGGTTTGCCTGCAGTCGCTGCATTTCTTCGGTGAGCTCTTGTCTGGCAAGTGCCAGCTGGCCCTGCAGGATGGCATTCACAGAAGCCTGGTCGCTGTCGTTGCTTAACTGATCTTCCAGCGAACTGAGTTCCCTGCGCAGGCGCGCTATGCGTTCTTCGTATTCAGAAATCTGCTCGTGTTTGGCATTTAACTCGCGGTTGTAAATATTGGTTTCCCCGCGGATTTCGAACAGTTGTCGCTGCAAATCCATGACGGAGCCTTCATTGCTGACTTCCGATATCTCCAGTGGCACAGGCGCTGATACACGCGTAATCATCAGTAAGAGAATGATGGCACCAAAGCCGCAGGACATCACGTCCAGGAAGGCTATATTGAAGGAATCACTGTCTCTGCGTTTTGCCATAATCTTATACTACCACTTAAGGCCAGTCTTCGGAGGGGCTCATGAAAGCCCCACCCGTTGCCACGGCCAGCTGCCAGTAATAGGACGCTGCCAGCGGGTCACCTTCCAGGGGCGACAGAATGACATTCACCGGAATGCCAGACGGCAAATATTCCAGGGCCTGCTCAAATAGCCTTTCGCGATCACGCCCTGAAATTGTTGTGGTCCGGGGTTCCCGATTATCGCGAGTTGGCAACCCGTCTGTAATCAAAAAAATATTATCCGGCAGGGGAGAAAGGCCCTGAATGGATTGAAACAACCCGGCCAGATTGGTCCCGCCATAAGGGATTAACTGGTTAAGGTTTTCCACGGCCTCACTTAACTGCGCTTCATCAGCAACTTCCAGCCAGCGCCCCTGTGACCCTGGAATCAGGCTGGAAACCTGCTCGCTAAAGGTATATATCTGGTACTGACTGGGGACAGGCATTTGTGTCGTCAGCCAGTCTACAGTTTGCTGAACATTGCGCCATTTTTCTGAATTCAGCTTGGCTTCATCCGACATGTTTCTGCGCCGAATAATGTTCACGATGGTGTCATCCAGCATGCTGCTGGAAATATCAACCAGCACAAGTATGCGATTGCCTCCAAGAATCATGCCGGTCAGGTACTGGCGGTTACCATCGCCAACATACCGGCGAATATTATTGCCGGAAAACTGGTCTTCAGCTTCACGCAGATTTTCCAGCTCAGCTTCCAGTGCAGCTATTTCCTGCTGCAGGCGCATGATTTCATCCTGGCCAGAGGTATTGTTGTTTTCCAGGTCGCGCAACCGGTCCATAAAATTATCGATCTCTTCTTCAATCGACCTTGCCAGTCCCTGCGCTTCTACAATCTGCAGATCTACATCAGAAAGTGTATTCCGAACTCTGACGAGGCCTTCTTCGCCCTCCAGAATCTGCTCCTCAAGCAGATTGATTTCAGCAGCCAGGTTTGGGTCAGTTACATTGGTATCATTTTGAGTAGAGTGATCCAATATCAGAAATATCAATACAACAGCACCAAAACCGCATGACATGACATCCAGAAATGCCAGGCTCATCGGATTGAAATTTCTTTTGCTGTTTTTATCTTTAGCCATCACTGCACCTGAATAAATTCAATTATCGAGTGCTGGTTAAGGGTTAGACGGTCTCCCAGTTGTATATAAGCAGGTTCTGTCAGGGCAACGCCATTTAGCTCCATATCCAGGTCAGGACTGGCATGCAGACAGTAGCCCTGATCCTGCCGGCTGATTGTTATTGGCGCGGCCAGATTCAGCTCCGGCAGATTAATGTCAGACAAGGCATAGGCCCTATGCTGAAACACAAAGTGAGAAGGCAGGGGAGGCACAGACTTGGTCTGAGCATTTTTGTTATCAGCATTCTGCTCAGATACGGGCAGTTTCGCGACTAACCTCAGGGCGTCACTATTGCCTTTTATCAAGGCCAGATTATTAAAGCCGTTTTCAGTGATGACATGATCAGGCACAGCAATAAGGTCCGCAATGGCCTGGGTCAATCCGGGTAGGGAGGCCACACGCTGCAAGGCAAATATCGGCATGCTTGCAGTAGAAATGGCTTCTGCTTCCTGCCTGACGCGATTAAAAATTGTCTGCGCACGCTGTTCAAAATTCTTCAGGGTTAAGCTGGCCTGGTGAATCGACCCCTTGTTATTTATTTCGAGTAATATTTCTCTGTTGCTTGCAACTTCTTCTAGCCAGCTTTCCAGTTCACTGTAAATATATTGTTCAGTATCGGCATTATGTAAGGGGTCAAAGCGGCTTTGCTTGATGAAGGCGTCAGTAATGGTATTGGCCCAGGCATCATGTAAAGCAATCAGTCCTGTGCCAGGAAGCGGCAATACCTTTTCCCTAATAATTTCACCCTGCTCTTTACTGACCAGTGTTAACACGGTCTGGTGCAGCTGTACATCCATAAAAAGCGCATGTTGATGATCCTCCAGTTTGGCGAGGGCAAGCAAGGCCAGGTCTACCAGACCCGCAGCGTCAAATGAGCAGTGTTTTACCAGACCTAACAAAGTTGCTAGCTGGTTCGAAGAGTAATGACTGGGTACGGCAAATACAGCATCGCCACTGAGCTTGAATTGCTGTGCAATGTTTTTCAGGTGGCCAAAAGCCAGATCAGCATGGTGACGGAACAACTTGGTTTTCATGGCCAGCGGATCAATGCCAAGTTGGAACCAGAACTGGTTGAAACTTTGTTGGGGATGCAGGCGGGTGAGCTTTAGAGCTTCATTACCGAACACAGTCGGTTGCACATAAATATTGGCGAAACCAGGACTTTCTCCCAGTAATCCTTCGGGGGAGCTGATTCGGATATTATGATCATGCAGCTCGATAATTGTTGTCATGAGCGTCAGTCATTATCACGGTCCGGCACCTGTAAATGTCGGATCAGGTAATTGTCACAATAGTCCTGGGTGTCCAGTACCAGCCGGTCCTGTAACAGCTGTAACTGGTATAGAACAAACATGATGATGATACTGACCACCAGAGCAATAAAGGTGGAGTTAAAGGCCACGCCGAGGCTGGTGGTCACCCCCAGAATATCCCCTGTTACAGCGCTTTGAGCTTGTCCCAGGGCTTCACCAATGCCGCGAACAGTGCCAAGGAAGCCAATGGACGGTATTGCCCAGGCGATATAGCGCACTATGCTCAGCTCACTTTCCAGACGTTCGGCTTCGGTATTACAGACATCTTTCACGACATTGGAAACATCCTGGATATTTCGGGTCGTATTGAAGCGCTGTAAGGCGGATAGTAATGCCCTGGGCAGGAGATATTCACGTTCATCCGGCGGCAGGGCCTGAACCGGGCGGGCATAATTTCGTGCATCTTCCGGTAATATGCTGATGCCCTCTGACAAATTCAGCAGGGAGCGCTCAAGTAAATTGCTTTCCTTCCGGTTGCGCCAGACTTTCAGGCCAATAATGGACAGTGCCCAGAGCATTAAGATAATGCAGGTTTCCTGTTCGAAGTCTCGCATCACGACATAAAGTGAACGTTCCTGAACATAGTCTGGATCTGCTTCCTGCAACAACACCTGCTGAGCCATAATGGCTTCGGCATTCGGGCGTATCACTGCGACATAAACCGCATGTACGATAATTACAGAAATTATCAGTGCAAAGACCTGATAGACTAAATCAGAGACAAGGCCTTTTTGTTTCATAGCGCTTCCTTAACGAAATATATATTGCCAGTTTTGCACACTAGATATCGACAGGAAATGATACCGACAAATCTTCCGAAATCTGTGCGCTTGGTACAAAATCATCATCGCCTTCAGGCTGCTCTGCTTCGGTGTCAGTATCTGATTGATCTTGATTTTCTAGCTGGCTGGGCAAAAGTGATTCATCCTCCAGTGCAGAATTCGTCTCTGGGTCCGGCGCAGCATCCTGGGCATTTATCATGCTGGCACTGCAGGTAAAGAGAATGCTGATCAGGACTGTAAATATTTTTCGGGTCATTATGGTTGCAAAACACAAGTGTCTTTTTTAGTTAGCTGTTAAATTGCTTTTCATTCTTCCAAAGCACGGCTGAAAATATAGTAACGTATTTATTAACAAACTGCCTCATTTTCAAGGCCTTAGAGAAATAGCATTAAGCAGAAATTCAGTATGCTTTTCAGTGCCCAGCGGCAGCAATTGAAAATATTTCACAATGGTCAGCAACCTTCAACAGCATTAAAGCGCTCAGCTTTGGTGCGGGGGACAAAGTCATGCCTTGGTGCTATTCTGGTGAAGCTGGAATTACAGGGCACTTTATAGTCATTGCTGTAGACATAACCTACCATGCAATTACAAAAGGACGGGCTGCACTAGCGTCATCAAATGGGAAACCGCTGGCTGGAGAATCTGCCGGTGCGGGATGAGAGAAGTCAAACAACTTATTGCGGTAATAACTTCAGTACTTCGCCCGGAAAGAAGCGGTTCAAATTAGTATTGTTTTCTGAATCCAGTAACACATAGATGGAACCATCCGGTGTTTCGGCGATATCTCGCACGCGCCGATCAAGATCAACCAACAAATGTTCCTCCGCGATGACGCGCTCACCGTCCATGACCAGACGAATCAGAAAGCGACCCTGTGGCGGGCTTAAGGAGCCGACCAGCAAAGAGCCCTGCCAGCCGGGGAAAACATCCTCTTGTACGAATATAAGACCCGAGGGGGCAAGGGAAGGAAACCAGTAGTACAGAGGCTGTGTCACGCCTTCCCATTGCGTTGGTCCAATTTCAGTACCATCGTAATTTTTGCCATAGGTAATATAAGGCCAGCCGTAATTCAGCCCTGGGCGTACGGCATTGAGCTCATCGCCACCCATTGGCCCGTGTTCAATAGACC
>JAYPJO010000046.1:3435-11577 GCA_038128465.1 Gammaproteobacteria bacterium | reverse complement strand
CCATCTGTGAATATGTTAATGAGGCTTTCCTTGAAGGTCGTGCCTGGCCTCATCATATGAAAAAGCGAGCAGCAGCCAGATCTGTTGCCAATGAGTTGCATGCTGATTTTCAGCAGTTAAAAAAAGACTGGCCGATGAACTGCCAGTTACAATCCAAAATGCAGGCTTCATCGTATATAGAACGAGACATAGCGCGGCTGGATGCCATTATGTATTGCTGTCGCACCAATTTTGGCGATGGCGGTGAATACCTGTTTGGCCAGTTTTCTATAGCTGATTGCATGATGGCACCCATGGTTATTGCGTTGAATGCCTATGGTGCTGATCTGTCACAGAAAAGCATGGACTATGTTCAGACTATATTAAGAAATCCAAACATAGAATGGTGGCTCGAACAGGCTGAAAACGAATTGGATATTAATGAACTTGACTGGGAACAAAGTGCCTGATTAACAACAGTTTTAACCCTGAGAGCGAAGCTTGAGCCGGACTAGAAATCCGGCTTTTTTTTGCCTTAGAATAATATTAATTATAATAAATACAATGAGTTATTCTCTATAAAACTGCGTCGGCTTGTTTGCACTATTTCCGATGTAACTATAGATGTAAACGAAATCATTATACCACAGCTAAGTTTTTTAAATTATTGACCAAAACCGCTTTAGCCAGACCCTACCTCTGGGGTACCCACCACTTTATTTTCTGGGACTCCTATATTCCAGATACATAGCAATCTGCACAGACGATGAGTATTTTTTAGTTAAAATAAGTAAGGTTAATAGTTTTTACTACTGGGTCTGCTTTCGGCCAGAAGCGGACATATGGCTTTATAGGGCTGTCTTGCAGGCTAAAAAACGTCTATTTGGCTGTTTTTTCAAGTGTCTGGTGTCTATCCAAAGCAGTCATTAGAATTGTTACTAAACGATTGGTGAGAATCTGACTATATTAGGAAATTACTGAGAATTAAAAAACAATGCAGATTATCTGGACAGGTTTTTGTATAGCCAAAACTAAATTGTTTCAAATTGATATGCTTTGAAATGCTCCCATAATGAATTTGCTACAGGACCGAGTATTTGGTTTTTATTTTTTATGATGTGGTAGCTAGAAAAAACTGTGCTTTTCAAGTCATCCAGTTCCAGGGGTATTAAAGTTCCTTTGTCTATACCTGACTTTGCATAATGACACTGCAAAATGCCCCAACATATACCGCTTTCTATTAACATATTCTTTGTTGAAAAATCATTAACATACCAGCGACGCTGTCCATCTTGTACTCGCCATTCCCTACCACTGCTACCCATACTAGAGTCTTGAACAACAACCTGATATTCATTTAACAATTGTCGACTTAAGGATAAGTTGGAGTGGCGACCCAGCAATTTTGGGGAGGCAACGTTTATCATAGAGCCTTCTATCAAAAAAGACGAATCCAGATTATGGCTTGGTTGAAACACTTCATCCCACGGTGAAATGCAAAGACTAGCTCGTCGACTTTTGAGTGCTTCTACGGCGCCAGATATATATTCTTGCATTAGAACAATCTGGGTATCGGGAAATTCATTTTGTACAGATTCAAATAGGGACAGGATATTTTTCAAATCAAAGGAGGCTTCTATCGCTATGGTAATAATTGATTCATTACCCTTGACGATATTATTATCCACTTGAGTTAAAGCTTTGGCATCATCAACAATAAGCAAGGTATGTTGATATATCATATTGCCGGCTTCAGTTAATTCCAGGCGGTACTTTGACCGGTTGAAAAGTGTTAAACCCAGTGATGATTCCAGTTGACGAATACCCTGGCTAATTGCCGGTTGTGTTTTGTGAAGCTGTTCACTTGCTTGTCGCAGCGAGCCTTCTTCAGCAACCGCTTTGAACATAATTAATTGATCCAGCTTCATATCAAAGGCAATCTCAGAATATAAATCATAAGTTTATTAGATATTAAATATTATTCAATATTTATTTATTTCCTGATCGATAATAATCGCTTCAATTTACTAAATGGGTGTCGTTGAGGATTGCAACTTGCCTGCTATCTCTTCAGTTAGAAGAGGCTTCATCAAACATTCATAGTCTGGAGATGGTATGAGTAAGGCGCGAAATATTTCAGTTTGGTTAAGTGTTGGATTGGCAAGCCTTGGATTTGCTGTGGCAGGTATTGCCAAGTTAATGGGGGTGGAGCAGGTACATATGTCCTTTGCCATTATGGGTTTGCCTGTGTGGTTTGGATATTTTATAGGCGCCAGTGAGTTACTCGGCGCATTGGGCCTATGGCTTCGCAAATTAAGTTTTTATGCGGCCTCAGGTTTGCTTATTATCATGGTTGGAGCGATTTATTTTCATTTACGCTTCGATGAAATACCCACTGCAATACCGGCAATCATTCTTGCTGCTTTATTGGTAAATATTGCCCTTGCCAGATTTGACGACAAATTGAAATTTTAACACTGATTTTTTTGTCGGCGGCAACATACAGGTACCGAAGAGAATAAAGAATATGAAATACATCAGTGCTTTATTAATGTTATCAATGCTTATCGGCTGTACTATGTCTGCCAATGAGAATCCGCCTCAGCTCACGATAACGCCCATTGTCGGAACGTCTACTGGTGTGACTGGTACCTTTGTATCGGGTCCCAGTAGCACAATTCTCATTGATACTCAGATGACGCCTCCTGAAGGTAATGCGCTTGTCGAACATATTCGTGAAACCGGCAAACCGCTGACGGCAATTTATATTACCCATGCGCATCTGGACCATGCACTAGCTCTTGATATTTTAACCGCGGCCTACCCCGATGCCCGGCTCCTTGCCACGCCCAGCGTAGCCGAGGCTGTGAATCAACTTTACCCTCAATGGAAACAGCAATTTGGAGAAGATCCTGAGACGAGCCTTGCCCGACCTGATTTTGTCTTTGAAGTAGTGGGAGATTCGATTAACGTAGATGGCGTTGAACTTGAGATAGTACCAGCACTACAAGGTGATACGCCTGATAATACAGCAGTTTGGATCCCTTCACAGAGCACCCTGATTGGCGGTGACATTTTATTCAATCAGGTGCATTTGTTTTTTGTAGAAACGCCTGCCAGTGAAGATCGTGCAAGATGGCTTGCTGAGATAGACCGCCTGGAAGCACTTAATGCAGAAATTATCATTCCTGGACATATCCTCCCCAATTTATCTTTCGACAATACTACTTACGATTTCACACGGGAGTACATCAGCTTGTTTGATCAAGCAATTAACTCCGACATGACAGCAGAAGAAGTGGTGGCAACCATAAAGGCCCATTTTCCCAGTGCTGATCCCGGGTCAGAGTTTCTATTGGAGATGAGCGCCAATGCGCTTAAAGGGGAGCCCTAATATATTAATCGACATCGAAGATGAAACTATTTTATTTAAATAATTAAAAAGGTTTATGGAAACTTTATATAAATGCTTAAAGAAAAGGAGCTACTATGAAAATCATATCACCATTGTGTAAATTATTCGCACTAACAGTTTTTGTATATCTTCTGCGTGATGCAAACTTATCCCTGTGGCGTTTCCATAATCACTGATATTTTCAACCATCGGATCCTGCTCAAGAAAACTGATATCACCTTCATATACTAGGCTGATATTGCATGCAGAGTATTGTTTTTTGATATCGTGTAAGGCTCCGTTCAGCACCAGCTGACCTTGATGTATCAGTGCAATCTGCTCACACATCCTGTCAGCAAAATCCATCAGATGGGTTGAGAAAATAATCATCTTTCCCTGCTGTTTTAAATCTATAATGATCTCTTTGAGAATATCCGTGTTAACCGGATCAAGTCCGCTGAAAGGTTCATCCAGAATCAGAAAATCCGGATCAGACAAAATGGCGGCGATAAACTGGACTTTCTGCTGATTGCCCTTGGATAAATCTTCTATCTTGGCTTGCTTGCGATCCAGCAGGATGTCCCCACTGTCCGGCCCGATAATATCCATCATCATACGGATGGTTGTGGTCTTACCGGCACCATTTCGACCTATCAATCCAAAAATGGCACCTTCAGGAATACTAAAGAAAACATCTTTTACGGCATGCACGGTGCCAAAAGATTTATTGAGCTGACGGACTTCCAGTTCAGGCATGCATTTACAGCATTATGATTAATGCCCAGACCAGCAAGATTAACAGGTAGGGAGTTAATACCACGATAGCGGATTGGATCGAGCTGGCTGATGTGAATTTTTTATAGCCCAGTATCATCAACACGATGCTCCAGATGGCCATTAAATTCAAGGCATTTAGTATGCCGGCATAATCACCGTCATTCCTGAGAAGCAGGTAGTTCAAATTCAGAGGATTCATTGCCTCCACATCTATCAAGCCATTGGACGTCAGAATAACAATCCATCCTGCCAGTGCTGTAAAAACCGCTGGAATTCCGCTCCAAGCTGCCAGTGAATACCACGATTTATAGTTAACATCTTTGCCAGAAAATTTGGAGATCATATACAGGTAGCCAGCTGTAATGGCATAAACCACCAGCAGAACTACAAAAATTGCTACTGAGGAAGTGATCGCCAGCGTCGAAGTATTTTCAGCCAGTCCCTGCATGGAAGCGCGAAGATCACTTTCCGAAACACCGGGCTGCAGATTCTGCTCAACTAGCTGATCAATCAGGTATTGTGGATCAACACTACTGTAAAAACCGAACTGCATGGATGCAGTAAGCACACAAACCAGTAACCAGGGCAGAAACCAGGTAGGTTTTTCCTGAAGCCTAGTCATGGCCTGGTTGGGCGCGGCAATAATATCAACAAAATTATTCATCATGATTTGTTCCTATTTGTTTTATCATTCCCTGTACTTATTATTCAAATCGCAAAGCTTCTATTGGATCAAGTGCAGCCGCTTTTGATGCTGGCATCATACCAAAGATAATGCCTATTAATGCAGAAAAACTCACCGCCAGTAAGGCTACCCATACCGGTACGATGGCCTCAACGATACCGATATAAACTGAAACAACTGCACCCAGTCCATAGCCGATAACCAGGCCAATAACACCACCTAACAGGCACTGAAACACTGCTTCAAATAAAAACTGCAATAAGATTTGCTGGCGTTTTGCACCAATTGCCTTACAGATACCTATTTCCCGGGTGCGTTCTGTGACAGAAACCAGCATGATATTCATGATCCCGATACCTCCCACCAACAGAGAAATACTGATTACACCTCCCAGGGCAATGGTGATCACAGAGAGTATGGAATTGATGGTTTCGGCAATCTGTTCTGATGTCTGGATTAAAAAATCATTTTCATCACCCGGAATCAGATTATGCGCATTTCTTAATAAGAAAGTGATGCGATCAATAGTCGCATCAAGCAGATTAATATCAGTGACACTCAGCTGTATCACAACATCCGGTTCGACCTGGTTCCCAACAATGCTTTGCATAGTGTTAAAGGGAATAATGACATTGTTATCCTGGCTCTGACCGAAAATCTGCCCTTTGATTTCCATGAGTCCGATTATTCTGAGCCACTCTGAACCAATCTGGATAAACTCACCCACCGGGTTGTCCGGCATAGATAAATTCAGTCGCACATCTTCACCGATCACTGCAACCCGACGCCTAGTCTGATTGTCACTGTCCGAAATAAAACGGCCTTCATTAATATAATCCAGTGACACATTCTGGTAGTTAAAGGTAGAACCGAGCACCTGGGCTGCCATTGTTTCTCCCTGGTATTGCACCTGATTGACCCCTGTCCCGACAAGAATCGGTGTAATAGACGATATCCCGTCAACCTGTCTGGCAATCAGTTCATAATCGGTAACAGTGAGCTTGTTTCTTCGCCCCTGTAAACGGTCTGATTGCGACGTGAAAGACTGAATCAGGATGCCATTGGCTCCCAGCCCTGAAAGCTGATCTTCAATATAGACACTAACACCCTGCATAATAGACACTAGGGCGATGACGGCTGCCACGCCGATAGTAATACTGATCGTGGTCAGTATCGAACGAAAACCATGCGCCCTGATTGATTGATAAGCTGATCGCGCACTCTCAAGCAAAATAAACATCAAGCAGCCTCCTGTCTGCTGTCATCGGCAGCAATCTGCCCATCTTCAAGCCGAATCACCCGCTGACAATGCTCTGCGATATCCTGTTCATGTGTCACGATGATGATGCTGTGTCCTTCTGCATGCAGTTCATCAAACAGGCTCATGATCTCAGCCGTAGTTCTTGAATCCAGGTTGCCGGTCGGCTCATCTGCCAGCAGAATCGACGGTTTAGTTACCAGGGCTCTAGCGACTGCGACGCGCTGCCTTTGGCCGCCGGATAACTGATTCGGGACATGATCGAGCCGATCTGCCAGGCCTACCTGGTTTAATGCCTGCTCTGCCCTGAGCTTGCGTTGCTCTAATGTCACACCACTGTATATAAGAGGCTGCATGACATTCGCCAGTGCACTTAACTTGGGTAGCAGATTGAAACTCTGAAAAATAAAACCAATTTCGCGATTTCTGATTTCAGCAAGCTCATCAGCATTCATGCTGCTGACATCCTTGCTGTTTAAAAAATACTGGCCCGAGGTGGGTCTGTCCAGGCAACCGAGTATATTGAGCATGGTTGATTTGCCGGAACCCGATGAACCCATAAAGGCGACATATTCATTCTGCTGGATGGACAGGTTGATATCGTCAAGCGCCCGGATTTCCTCCTGTCCCATCTCGTAGTACTTGCACAGATTAACCAGCCTGATGGTTTCCATACCGCTTACTCTTCTGCCAGGGTAACGGTATCACCATCATTTAGGTTGCGAAGAATTCTGTCCGGTCCGGTTATAATCTGGTCACCCACCATTAAGCCGCTTGTGATTTCCTGGAATTCATCATTGGCAATACCAACGACTACTGTGGTTTTTCTTGCAACACCATCGACATAACTGAACACGTTGTAATTGGATTCATTCATGCTCAGATTCTCCTCCAGCGTGATAGCCTGTATCGGGACCGACAGGCGTTCCAGATTATCATTACTGGTGAATATCTCGGCACGGGCAGACATGCCGGGCCTTAGCACCACACCATTGGTATCAGTAAATTTCAGCTCGACAATGAAGCTCAGCGACTGATTTCCGGTTTCCTGGCGGGTTCGTGCAGAAATGGCAATAAAATCTACCACGCCTCTCATGGGCTGATCTGGGTAGGCAATGGCGACGATTTCAGCCTCCTGTCCGACAATGATATTGGCTATATCCGCTTCATCAACATAAATTTGAGTGATCATGCTATCCGGATTTGCAATAGTCATCAGGCTGGATCCGGCAATATTGGTGGTACTGGATATTGCCGTTTCACCAACCTCAATATCCAGTGTCGTAACCAGGCCGTCAATGGGTGAGTAAACCCGGGTTTTACTCAGCTGATCCTGTGCTTCTTCCAGTAAGGCAACTGTCTGCCGTAGCCCCTCCCGGCTGGACCTTAATTCAACTTCGGCCAGAGCAACCTGATTAGTAATTTCTTCAAAACTGTCCGCATCCAGCACTCCCTGTTCAAACAGGCCGCTTTGTCTGTCCCATTGCTGTCGCAGGCGCTGTAAACGAAGGTTTTGACTTTCAATGGCTATTTCCTGAACCCGGACGGCTGCCTCTCTCTGCTCAACCGTTTTGCTAATCTGTTCATCGTCAATTTGTAGCAGGAGCTGTCCTGAATGCACCAGATCAGCCTCTTCCACAAAGACATCGGTCACTCGACCAATAACCTCGGTGGTCAGGTTGACTTCTTCATCATGAGTTAAGGTGCCGGAGGCAAGAATGGAGGTACGTATCACCCTGTTTTCTGCTGCTTCGACCTCAACTTCAGGTGCCCGCGAAGACAGTATATTAGTCCTGGTCAGTGTGATACCTACAATAACAACCACTATCCCCAGAATTATGAGTATTTTCTTCATCGCCCGGTTATCCTTGATCAGTAATTAATGCTACTTTACCTATAGGCCAGCACCTGTTACATGCCAGCCATATTACCTAAGCAACTATAATGCCAATACTATAAATTATTTAATATCATTTAGTTACAAACAATATTTAATGTTATTTATAGATTAATTTTACCAATAGTTAGAACAATAACCCGGTTTCCATA
>JAYPJO010000046.1:0-3425 GCA_038128465.1 Gammaproteobacteria bacterium | reverse complement strand
GTGAATACCAGTCAAACAGGTACAGATAAGCCGGTGCTGAACCCTGTTCATACTTCATTCGGGACAGGTATTGCGCATTCCTGCGCCTGGTATTGTCAGATTCAGCGGTCAGCCACAGCATGCGATTCCTGCGGTCTGGGAACTTATTCTGGTATAGAGATATCAATTCACTGGCCTGTTGCGCATTACCATTGGCAATACGCGTTCTGAATAATTCCAGCATATCTGCATCTGAGAGCTCATAGGGTGGTGGTCCAACCCAGCCATTTTCAGTTTCAGTGCTACCTGTCATAAACGGCACATCTGCTGAATACCCAGGCGCTGAAGGATCCCAGGGATTACGGGGAATGAAGTTACCGTCAACAACCGGCCCCATGGGGAAACGGTTTAAATCGGCATCACCATATAGCGCATCCTGTAACTGCTGTGGCGATAAAGCCTGCAGGCGATCCAGCTGATTAGCACTGATACCAAGCTTATTCAGATATCGTTGTACATATTCGGTGGCCTCCTCAGCGCTCTGACCTCTTATGGTCGACCCACTTTGTGCAATTGCCCTATGAAACAGGCCTTCGGCAGTAGGTACCGCCATCAGCGAAGATGTTTTACCGCCTCCTCCGGATTGGCCGAATATGGTCACTCGATCCGGATCACCACCAAATTCCGCAATATTATCCTGAACCCACTGCAGCGCAGCGACCAGGTCCTGGGTGCCAACATTGGTAGATTGCTCCCATTTTCCATCGCCAATGTCAGCCAGATGCATATAGCCGAATATATTCAGGCGATGGCTGACAGATACCACAACCACATCTTCTTTCTTTGCTAACAGTGTACCGTCGTACATCAGGTAGTTACCGGAGCCAAAACGGTGACCGCCACCATGCATCCAAACCATGACAGGACGAGCATTATTATCAGCGGCAGGTGTAAATACGTTCAGATTCAGGCAATCTTCGCCCTCTTGTTCCAGGCGATTCATGGCCAGTACTACCGGAGAAGGCTCAAAGGCATTTGGTCCTTGGTAGCAGCGATTACCAATTTGAAAAGCATCCCTTACCCCGGACCAGGCAGCTGGAGCCTGTGGCGGCATAAATCGATTGCTTCCACCTGTTGGTGCTCCATAGGGAACACCCCAGAACTGTTGTACACCTTCGCGTAACAGGCCTCTGACACGACCATGACGAGTCGAAACCGTTGACCCGACATCACTCAAGCGTAAATCCTGGGCAAGGGAAAAAGGTGTCTGGGCGCCAAGATAAAGCCCGGTTGCACCTACAGCAGTGGAATTGAGAAATGAACGCCTGTTCATCACCTTGTTGTTATTATCAGCAGTCACTGTATGCCTCCAAAGAAAAAATCCAGTAGCAGCAGAGACTACTTATTAATCCGGTGTCAGGCAAGCAAATACGCTGGTAAAAGCTGAATTCCACATTAAATGGATATTTCATTAATTGAGCTGTTTAGCCTTTTCACGTAACAAATTCAAAAAAGCCCGCTGGGTAGGGGTAGGATTCCAGCTCTTACGGGTGGTTATACCTATCAATCTGGGGGTTTGTACCAGTCCAAAATTTATTTTTTTTATCTGCCCAATACCCAGCTCATACCGAAACGGGTATTCTGAGCTCATGGTCAGCCAGTTGTCACCAAGCAACAGCGATCGAATCAGCCCCTGTGAACCGGATTCGATAATGCGCTCTGGCATAGCGACCCCCTCGGAGCTGAATACCGCATCAAACAGGGCTCGTGTTGGCGTACCCTGGCGCAATACAACCCAGGGATAGGCTGACAGCTTGCTTAATGTCACGCTCTTATCAGAAACCAGCGGATGATCCGCCCTGGCAAATACCTCAATGGAGGATGAAAACAGCTTTTCCTGCTGCACATCATCACTGGGAACCGGCATCCGTAATGCGCCGGTAAGCAGGTCTATCTCGCCGTTGCGCAAATGATGGAGCAAATCATCATAGATACCGTCCATGACGCTGATCCTGAATTTCGGATAGAGCCGGTTAAACTCGATTATCGTATCGGGCAATATGGATGCTCTTGCCAGCGGCATGCTGCCAATGCTTATCCTGCCCAGGTCCCTGTTATGAAAGGCATTGATCTCTTCACGGGCCTGGTTAATTTCATTAAATGCCAGCATGGCGGCCCGAGCCAGCCTCAGTGCTGTTTTACTTGAGGCAATACCGGTCGTGGTTTTTTCAAAGAGCACAGTACCTAACTGGTTTTCCAGCCCCCTGGCAGCCCGATGCAGGGAAGATTGCGATACCTTAAGAGCGCGACTGGCAATGCTGAAATTCTGGGATTGCGTGATAGTGATCAGATTCCTGAGCTGTGTGCCGGTGATTAACTGTATCAGCTGAGCGGGTTTGTTGTCTGGCCCACGACCTGGACGGTTTATACCCTGTAGCCCTGACATGATAATACTCAGGGCTCTTCTGACCCGAAACTCAAATATTAGGCCTGGTTCAGTCGGCAACATGCCGTCACTCTGGCGGTGAAACAAAGAGGTATCGAGTTCGGTTTCCAGCTTGGCTATTGCCTGGGTTATGGCTGATTGCGACAAATAGACTTTATCAGAAGCTTCGCTGATGCTCTTTGCATCAAGCACTTCCAGAAAAACGCGTAAATGTCTTAAATTTAATAAGCCAATAGCCATGCAACAACATTATTCGATTAATATATTTTTAAGAACTATATCAAAAACTAATAACATAAAGCTAAAATTTGATTTGAATTGTCCTACCCTGACTACTATATTGCCTGCCTCGGTCCAATTGACTGGACCAGCTCAGCAAGAATGTACAGCACAGACTTTTTCAACATTTTGATTGCTATGCATCTGCTTAAAAATTAATCCTGGCCAGCTTGAAACAACAAAAAGAAGAGTACGAATATGTCAGTAGTTGTTACCAATCCACCACGTGTAGACAGCGTCCTGGTTGAACAATTTGCCGGACTGTGCGTGGCAACTGTCCACGAGGCGCAGGGCCGCAAAGGCCTGATGTCTGCAGATATCAAACCCATCTATCGCCCTGCTGAAATTGTCGGCACAGCCGTCACCTGTGAAGTTGCTCCCGGTGATAACTGGATGATCCATGTTGCGGTTGAGCAGTGCCAGGAAGGCGACATACTGGTTGTGACACCCACCAGTCCCTGTTCGGATGGCTATTTCGGTGACCTTCTGGCTGAATCGTTGCGTGCCCAGGGTGTTCGGGGGCTTGTCATGAACGCTGGAGTCAGGGATATCGCCACCCTGACCGAGATGAACTTCCCGGTCTGGTCAAAAACGGTCTTTGCTCAGGGCACCGTGAAGGAAACCACGGCCAATGTAAATACTCCCATTGTCTGCGGTGGCTCACTGGTCAATGCTGGTGACCTCATCGTAGCTGTTTATTATTGTGTTGTTGTGGTACACG
>JAYPJO010000045.1:0-11725 GCA_038128465.1 Gammaproteobacteria bacterium | reverse complement strand
GCTATAGGTAGTCAGATCTAGTACTTCAGGCCTGAGTTTCATATAGCCGATGGTTGTAATGAAAAGTTTGCCGTCAGCGGTCGATGCCAGGCGTCGTCCAGGATAATCACCTAAAATTTGAATGTTCTCAAAACGCGACATCTCATCGTTGAGTATGCCGCTGGCGACTTGCGGGATTACATCGTCTGCACCATCTGGGCCTTCTGCCTCATAACTGAAAAAAACGCGGCGGTTCTGCGCAAAATTGGCATCAGCGGCAATGTCCATCAATATCCTGCCACCACCGGATCGTAGCGGCGGCATACCGTCAATGGGGCCGGTAACATAACCGCTGGGATGAATAACCCGTATATCACCAGAGCCCTCAGATACCAGGACATGGTTGTTTGGCAATGCAACCAGAGCCCGTGAGCCGGTCAATTCAGATACAATAAGCTCGAAGCCAATATTGCTTGACGGAGCCGCTGGTGCGGCAGTTTGACCGGTAAAAGCAGGCGATGGCGGATTGGCGAAGGGGTCTGGCGGGTTATCTGCCGCAACTGCCAAAGACGCTGCTAATGTCAGTAACAATGTAAAAAAGGTTTTATTGATGAGCATGCCTTCACTCTCTTGTGTCTACATATTGCGTTAACCCGACCGGGGCCTTTAACCCAAGAGTATTCTTGCACTGGACTAATAGCAAGTGGATGTTTATTCTCTGTCAACCATCATGAAAATAGATACTATTCTTTATTATGACAATGAAAATAATCTGCTCTATTAGTTTGTTACTTCTGGCCAGCCTGACCTATGCACAGGATGTAGCCGAAGAGCTGTATTCGCGTTATGAATCATCTGTTTATCGGGTTGAAGTAGTTACCCCAGGCGTAGAAAACAAAGCCTCGGTAGGTACCGGCTTTGTAATCGGTCGCAATGACATCCTGGCTTCGAATTATCATGTGGTATCCAACGTTGTAAACGAGCCAGATCGTTATCGCCTGGAGTGGGAAGGAGTCGATGGCCGTCGCGGACCTTTGCGGGTTCTGGCTGTGGACGTTGTACATGATCTGGCTATTTTGCAAGCAGACCAGGTCATGGGCCTGCCCATGCAAATTGCACAACTGCCCGAGAATGGTGTTTCCCTTTATTCCCTGGGGCATCCTCTTGCGCTGGATCTGGCCATCGTCAACGGCACCAATAATGGTCTGCAGGAAAACTCTCTTTATGAAAAGATTCTTTTCAGCGGCAATATCAATCCCGGTATGAGCGGCGGACCTACACTGAATCGATTCGGGGACGTCGTGGGGGTTAATGTAGCGACCAGCGGCGAAGCAGTAGGTTACCTGGTACCGGCGACTTATCTGGAGTCTTTGCTGACTGAGGCAAGAGCTAATGACTATCGGCCCGAAACTGATCTGGCCACCAGTATCAGCAATCAACTGGCAGAAAATCAACAATCTCTGGTCGACGAGATTCTGGCCAATGACTGGCGTAATATTTCACTCGGCAAACTATCAGTGCCAGGCCGCATCATTGATCGTCTTGATTGCTGGAGTGACAACCAGTTTGAAGAAGGCACCAATCGGTATACGGTAAATGCATCGGTGTGTCAGGGGCAGGATTCAATTTATTTATCCGAGCAGTTACGTGCTGGCGCTTTCTCATATGAGTTTTACTGGCTCGACTCTGAGCAATTATCCCCTTCAGCTTTTTACCAGATTTATCAGCGCAGCAATCGTAGCCGCTTCCCTTCACGTCCCAGTGAAGAAGATGTTGGGAATTTTACCTGTTCCACACGCTTCATATTGTTGTCCGGACAGGATTTCAAGGCAAACATATGCGCCCGGCCATATCTGGATTATCCGGAGCTGACAGATTTCATGGTGTTGGTGACACTAGTCGGGCACGAAACCGAAGGGGTTATTTTCACCATGGATTTCTCTACCGTATCACTTGACAACGGGCTTGCAGTATTGGAGAAATTTTTAGGAGCACTGAAATGGAATCCCTCATAATCCGCGTCTCCAGAGGCGGCAGAAGCCAGCCTGTTTTTCATCGGGCAGATCAATTCCCGTTTCGGGTTGGGCGCGCCTACGACAATGATCTGATAATTTCAGATGAGACTGTCTCAGCGCACCATCTGGAACTGCATGCTGATGACAATGGCTTTCAGGTAAAAAGCACGGCAGACGAAAACGGCACCTGGATTGGCAAGGATAAACTGGCAGATGGCCTGCATGAACTATCCGTACCCGGCAGTATCAATATCGGCAGAACCCATCTTGATATACATGCAGCACATTCGCCGGTTGAACCAACCCTGATCATAGCCAGGTCTTCACGGCTTTCTGAGATTGCATCAACAATCTGGCTGGCACTGGGGCTGACCTTGGTTTACATGCTGCTGACGTTTTATTTTGCCTACCAGCAATTTTCCCTGAACAATGACTGGACGGAAATTCTTGTTAACCGTCTGCTGCATTTTGCTGTACCAGCAGCCATTGCCACAGTGATGAGTTTCATCAGCCGTGTTTTTTTGCACAGCTGGCGTTATTTCCTGCAGCTTTCAATAGCCAGCCTTGGCTGTCTGGTTTTTCTGTTAACAGAAGAACTCAACAGCGTGATCAGCTATTTTTTTACCAGTCAGGGCATAGCTGACGCCCTCATATTAATATTCAGCGGCATATTTTTTGCCTGGCTTATTGCCTGGCAAATGCGTGCAATCAGTACCACCTCAATAAAACGTGCAGCATTTGTAGGTATCGGTGTAGCCTGGGTAGTGCTGGGTGTCAGAACTGTTCAGGACATTGTTGATGCCCCGGATTTCAGTACGCAGCCAACCATGCATAATCTGGTGCAGCGTTATGACGTGCGCCTGACTCCCAGCGAAGAGACAGTATCGGATTTTATAACCGGTGTCAGTGAAGATTTACAGGCTGGCCTGGCGGCAGAGCTGGCTAAAGATAACTCCTAGTCGGGCTGCAAATAAATAAAGATGCCCGGTTCAGATAAAAAAAATAATAACGAAATACAGCAGCAAATGAATTATCTGCCCCGTCAGATGATTCAGGTTCCGGGCTTCAAACCGCCGGGGCTGATGAAAGAAAACCTGTCAAAACAGCCTAATGTTTGTTCCCGTGAAGATGAAAATGAATATCGCAGTGCGGGCGTTTTACTGCAGGCTCTGGCTGTTGAAGCACGAGCCTGGAGCGAGCAGTTACCGCCTAACTTTCGTCCGGCCATTGTTGCGATTTTACATGGGGGTGTTCAGGTTCAGGTGCGCACGCTGGCACAGGTAAGCTTTGACGGCATTCGAATTGAAGGCACCATGGGTGAAGATATTCCCTGCTCCATGCTGGCGCATCAGGACACTATTCAGCTGGTTTGCTATGCCGTAGAAACAAAAGAGCAGGGGGATAGAGAAAATGAAAAGACCAGGAATCCCATCGGTTTTATCTGGGCCGATCACGACGAAGAAATTTAAACTTTCTTCCTCTTAATATCCTTCAATAATAAAAGTAATAGCAGTTATTCAGTAAATCTGGACAGGCTATTCTGGTCCGCTCCACTGCTCGACGTTAGTTGTCGGAAAGAAGGGAGCAAGCCTTTCTTTGATAGCTGTTAAGGAAGGATCAGTAGCCAGGTTGTACCACTCATTTGGATCATTCTCATGATCATAAAGCTCTTCAAATCCGTCAGAGTAGCGGGTATAGCGGTAGCGACTATCACGTACAGAATGGTTATTACGCCCCCAGGTGCTCAGCACTATGCGGTCCCATTCCAGCTCGGGGGTTTCCAGTAAAGGTCGCAGGCTGTTACCACCTTCAAGGTGAGACGGGGTTTCCAGGCCAGCCAGGTCGACCAGGGTAGGGTAAAGGTCCATGGATGATACGGGCACATCTGATCTACTTCCTGGTGTGGTGATGCCTGGAGCTACAATTATCAGAGGCATATGTAATGCAACTTCCCACAGGGTTTCCTTTTCCCGCTGGTTTTTTTCACCGAGTTGGTAGCCATGGTCGCTCATTAAAACAATGATGGTGTTATCGCCACGGCCACTGGCATCCAGGGCATCCAGAACCTTGCCGACAGCTGCATCAGCCAGACTCACACTGGACAGGTAAGCCTGCACGGCTTCCTCCCAGGCTCCGGCTTCCATAATGGGCAGCATACGCTGTCGGTCATGATGGGCCGGGTCAATATCATCCAGGTCATTTTCCAGGTAAGGCGGCAATTGAACATTTTCAATCGGGTAGAGATCAAAAAATTCCTGTGGATTGTACCAGGGGGCATGGGGACGATAGATTCCGGCACCGATAAAACGCGACTGGTTAAGTGTGTTGGTTTCTTCCATGCGCTGCACTACGTAGTTGGTGGTCATGCCGTCAATGGTTGCATCCATGGTTGAAACAACCGGCCCCCAGTTAAACTGGAGCTCGTTGATTCCCGCCGGTTTAATTTCATCCGGGAGTTGCCAGTCCAGTGCAGGCCAGAAGTCATTCCAGGCATTAACATCATTAAATCCCGGGTGGCCGCTGGGGCGAAAAGTATGAGCATGAAATATCTTGCCCGAACCAAAACTCAGAAAACCGGCATCTTTAAAATATCGGGGCAGTGAAGGAATATCTTCAAATAAGGGCATTTGCCGCCAGTCGCTGTCATTGTTGTAAACACCTGTAGTAGAAGGCCTTAAGCCAAATAGTGCGGCAGTACGAATAGCATTACATTGCGGAGCGATGGTATGTGCATTGGTAAAAGTCATGCCACGAGCAGCAAGTTCGCTGATATTGGGTGTAATCGCCTGTGGGTCACCCAGTGGCTCAATCATGTCATTCAGGTCATCCACCATTATCAGTAGTACGTCGGGATTTTCACCCCGGCCCGGTAGTGGCGCGAGCAGTGATGTTTCAGGTGAGGGGGTAGTGATGGTTACCTGTATATCTTGGGTTTCCTGTGCAGGCCCACAGCCGCTAAGAAGAAAAAAACCAGGAATGAGAAGGCACTTTAAAAAAGGTATTTTCATAAGTGAGTATCGGTATATTGTTATTTTGTTTTCAAGTATATGATAAGGATAAGTTGGGTGGCAGAGAAGAACTTTTAGTTATGACGGGCAGCAATAAGAATTATGAACATATTTGGCAAACAGTACTTGCAATTCCGCCAGGTAAAGTTGCCAGTTATGGACAGGTTGCTGACCTGGCCGGTTTGCCGGGCCGCGCCAGACTGGTTGGCAGGTGTATGGGCTATGCTCCGGAAGACATGCAGGTGCCCTGGTATCGTGTATTGCGCGCCAATGGTCAGCTTGCCTTTAGAGCCGGTTCGAAAGCCAGTCTTAAACAGACAGGGCTGCTGCAGGAAGAAGGGGTGGCGGTGATAAAAAATCGCGTTAACATGGAAGTATACCAGTGGCAGCCCAGTCTGGATGAAATGTTGTTCAGGCTGGAGTACTGAACCTATTTTTTTGCTGATTGCCAGGGCGGATTCAGTTTCTCAATCTTTTTATAAACGGGGCATTTTTTGTGATGCGCTCCGGGTAGATAGCCGGTACTCATTAAAAATTCACCCGTAATTTCACCGCCGGTAAAGCGAAAGGTTTTTTTGAATAATCTCACCCATTCGTCTTTGGGCAGTGGATGATGTTGTTGTAACCAGTTATGAAAAGAACCAAATTCTTTTTGCAGGTTCAACACGGTTTTGGCATTACTGATTGCAGCATCAATTTTCAAGCGATTACGAATAATGCTGGCATCTGCCAGTAATCGCTCACGGTCCTCATCGTTAAAGCGTGCGACCTTTGCCCCATCGAAGTTACAGAAGGCTTTTTGAAAAGCCGCTTTCTTTTTTAATATGGTCAGCCAGGACAAACCGGCCTGGTTAATCTCCAGCACCAGTCTTTCAAACAACAGATTGTCATCCTGTAAGGGAAAGCCATACTCCTGGTCATGGTAAGGACCATGAAATGGATGGCCAATGGAGGCTTCACAGTAGGTGCTCATCCCAGCTTCTTGTCGAAATGATAGCTGGCAATGGTATAGCCCTGTTCAAAATAAAATTTATGAGCCCGGCCACGATGAGTGCCGGAATCCAGATGCAGGTGCGCGCAACCCTGTGCTAAAGCATAGTCTTCCAGGTAGTTAATCAGCGTTTCACCATAACCCTGTGAACGATGCTTTTCAGCAGTGACCAGGTCATCAATATAAAGATTTTTCCCCAGATGCAGATTAACGGAAATACGAAATCCGGAGACAGCAACCACCTCACCCTCGCTTTCAAGGTAAAGCAGGTTGAAGCCGCCCTGTTCCATGTCACGCACTGTCGCCAGGAAATCTTCCCTGGCAAGATGTGGCCGCAGCTCTGACATCGTGTCGAAGCAGGCTAAAATTTCTTGGTCTGATTCAGCGATTTTTGGCATGCTTTTTTTTCTTATTAAGCGTCCAAAACATTAAAATAACGAATATTTGGAGGGCCTTGCACATGTTCTCCCAGTGCCGCCAGTGAACCGGTCTCTTCACGCCAGGCCAGGTATTTCCCATAATGCTCTTTTGACTCCCAGTTTTCGATAAAGATGACGGTCTTCTCATCTTCACTGAGATAGGCTGTAATATCGATGCAGCCATCGTAGGCGCGGGTGTCCGGGAACAGGTCCGCCAGAATCTGCCTGAGGGTTTCTGCGCTTCCAGGATTGACAGCTACTTCCAGTTGAACGAGTACACTCATTTTTTACCTCTATTTTGGTTACGTGAACAGCCCGCTAATTAAATCATAGATTACGGGTGTAATTGACAGTACCAGCAAAACAGCCATGCTGGTATTGAAAACCCGCTGGTGAGCCGGGCTTTTCAATACCTTTTGTAGCCATACCCCGAAAAACAGCCATATTCCTGAGCAGGGAAAAGTGACCATCAGGAAGGTAAGCGCGATGACAAGCACCTGCATGAAGATGTCTGCACCGGATGTGAATGTCGCGACAGCACTGGTTGCCATGACCCATGCCTTTGGGTTTATCCATTGAAATAACGCTGCTTGCATAAAGGTTAATGGCCTGGGTTGGGTTGCCGATAATGTGCTTGGCGCGGCGTTGGCAATGCGCCAGGACAGGTATAGCAGGTACGCAATTCCCAGCACACGAATGATTTCATGGATGATGGGATAACGGTCAAAAACCAGACCAAGTCCCAGGCCAATCAAGACTACCATCACCGGAAAGCCAATACAGACGCCCAGGTAATGCGGCACGGTCCTCAAGGCGCCAAAATTCAATCCCGACGTCATCAGCATAATATTGTTTGGGCCCGGTGTAATGGTTGCTGACGCAGAGAATAAAAAAACGGTTAACAGATAGTCCATTTAATATTCCCTGCAAAGACTTTTATGTCCTGTATCGACGTATCCATCAGACTCAGGTCAACATGACCTGAAAGTGGGTCCAGTCTGTTCAGTGTTTTACTCTTCTTCATCCAGTTCGCTGACAAAATAAAACTTGCCTTTTGAGCCAGCCAGGCGAGCCTCAAGAAAAGGTTTGTATTCTTCGCTGTTATAAAACCCATAAGCGGCTTCTTTTGACGGGAACTCCAGTATGACGGTGGTTTCCTGCACATCCCCATCACCCTCTACCTGATCAATTTCCTGGGTCCGTACAAGGTATTTGCCACCATGCTGTTTGATGATGGACTCCACGTTGGCCATATACTCCGGGATCCATTCGGGGTTGGTGACGGTGACTTCGACAACGGCATAATACTTCATCTTGTTAACTCCAATAGTCAGTGGTAAAAATTCTCTAATACTTGAGGCATTCAGGTATACACAAGTTAGTGGGGGGGGTTATTCGTCGGGCAAGGCTTCGAATTCCTGTTTTTTGGATTCAAACCATTGCTGCATGGCATCCGGTTTCTGCATGAGCGCCTGCATATCCTGCATGGCTTTCAGATGATCTTCATCCTGGGTTTTAAACATCTCCATGCCGTGTTGCTTGCTTAGTTCTGCCATTTCATCAAAAGTTGCAGCTTTAAATTCGAGGTCGCAGGCGCCGCCTAGTTGTTTGCAGGTCATGGTTTTCATATTCAGTCCTCTTGATGTCCCTGTTGTTAGTTTATTTTCGAAACTCGGTTACTTTTTCTATTTCATAAAGACCTTCGGAAATGCTTTCCAGTTTACTTTCCAGCACTTTTTGCGCGTCATACACGCCTTGGTTATAAAAATAGGGGCCAACTTCTTCGGTAAAAAAGTCCAGTAAAAATTCCGCATCAAACTGTCTGATATCCTGATCCAGCTCTTCCATGAAATAAAGCTGGATTTTTTTGATCAGGATGTCTTTTTCTTCTCTGGAAAACTCTATTTCAGACATATTTTTCCCTGGGCATTAGCGTTAGGCCTCCCTAAACCAGAATTCAATTTCATCTGTTTCCACTTCAAAGTAAGCCGAGTGTTCAACATTAGCGGGGACATGATACCACTCACCTACACCGATTTTTTCGGTCTTGCCACTGATCGTAATAACCAGTTCGCCTTTGGTGATCACGCCATGGTTATCAGTATCGTGGGTATGAGGAGGAATTTTTGTACCCGCCGGGTAGGATGCAAACAGCACGTCACTGCCACTGGCTTCGAGTTTGTAGGCATCAAAACGACCATCATATAGGGGCAACTGTTTTATTTTGTCAGGATAATTGCCAGGCATAGAATTTTACTTGTGCTGTTTTAAACCTTGATCAGACTGTTACGAAGCTTAATTTTGCCTATGTATAAATCCGTGGCAATGCAATTCAGCGACAATTTAGGGTGATGCTGGTAATGCCATTTTAACTGCCCAGATTGGTAAAAATCCCGACACCCAGTTCAGCCCAGATGTAGCAGAACAGCAGTAAAACAATGACCGCGACTTTCTTTCTGTGTTTGCGGTTTATCAGCCGGGCAAGACATATAAACAGACCACCAGCACAAAACAGCAGCATGCCCATGACAACAAAATCAATACGATTCCAGTTGGCCTCATCGGTGAATTGCATGGCAGTGAAAGGAATCAGCAGCAGTAGAACGCATACCAGTGCAAGCCAGGCGAATATGATATTTCGCGAGAGCGGGTCTTTTGATTCAGCTTTCACAACATGATCCCCTTGCTTCAATACATTCTCCATGGAGGCCTTCAGAGAAAGGCCTCTACAGACAAAAATTTTGGTTTCCAGAAACTGATCTATTCTGACGCTATAATTTTTTGTAATTTAAAATGCGAGGCTGTTATTGGCGTGTCTTCGGACACATTCAGTTCCTGCCAGCATTGATAATGCTCATCCAGAAATTCCCGCCCGCTTTCACAACATTCACCCTGCCATAATTTAGCTGGTACATTACCAAGCGTGGTTTCGTAAATGTCTGTAATTTTTATGATGCAACGTAAATTTTCTTTCAGGTCATAGACCTCAACATCATCGCTAATTTCATAGCCGCCATCATGAAAGCCACCTTCCGGAGTATGAAAGAATTCGGAGGGGCAACAGGTCGCTGTTTTGGAGCCATCAATGATTTGAAGAATCAAATGGTCGTCATTTTCATCTTCGCCCCAAAACTGAGCGCGTTTTAATCTATCCATTTAATCGATAAGGCTACCTTGATTTTAATTATTCAGTCCAGAATCTGTGCCCATAAGTCTTCAGCCAGTCTTTTAGGTTTTTATAATCCGGGCATATTTTCTCAACGGTATTCCAGAAACGTTTGGAATGGTTCATGTGTATCAGGTGACTGCTTTCGTGGGCAATTAAATAGTTAATGACTTCTTTGGGCGCCATCATAGTGAGCCAGTTGTACTGAATAGTGCCATCCGAGCCGCAGTGGCCCCACTTGGTTTTGGTTTTTCGGAAAATGACCTCATTTAAACGCTCTTCCACACCCAGCGCACGGGCCGCTTTAATGGTTTGTGTCGTCATATACTCAGTGGCCTGGTGCTTGAGCCATTTCGAGAAATGCTTTTCCAGCACTTCTGGTTCATTGCTGCGACTATAGATCAGCAGGCGGTCATCGGTGATTTCTACTTTTGGCCGACCTGCGTAAATGACCTCTATGCGGCGGGGTATGCCAAAAAACATGACCTCATGGCCATCGGCAATAACCAGACGCTGGCTGAGCTTCACTTCCTGTTCGGTAAGGTGTTTTTCAATCCAACCCTGCTTCTCAGCCAGAAAGGCATAAATATCCACTTCAGGCAGATAATTGGGGGATTTTACCTCCACAATCCCACTTTTAATTATAATTGAGAGAGTTTTACGTTTTGACCGCGTTACAGTGAATTTAAATGAAAATGTGGGATTTGTATCCAACTTAACAGGCTATAATTGCTATTTAGTGGGAATTAAATTGGATAAGCAGATGCTCAGGCAGCCATCTGCTTTTTAGCGCGCATAATCTGGCCAACACCGTTAAGCAGAGCGTTAACGGAAGACGTAACAATATCTTCATTAACGGCGATGCCGGTAAAGCGCTCATTTTCATACTTCAGCTGGATATAAGTAACTGCTTCGGCATTCGAGCTCTGGCTCAGGGCATGTTCACCATATTCTAGGACCTGGAATTCAATACCCAGCGTGCCCTGCAAGGCGTTGCTGAAGGCAGCCAGCATGCCGGAGCCCTGGCCATTTACGTTAAATTCCTGGCCATCCAGTGCTATTGCACCGGATACGGACTCCTTGCCATCGCTCTTTTCAATGGAAAAGGTTTTCAGGACAAGCGGCGAGGGTAAATTCAGGTAGCTTTGCTCAAACAGGCTCCAGATTTCTTCAGGTGAGATTTCCTGGCCGCTGTCTTCTGCTGCTTTTTGCACAATGCGGCTGAACTCAATCTGCAACCAGCGTGGCAGTTGATAACCGTATTTACTCTCCATCACATAGGCAACGCCGCCTTTCCCGGACTGGCTGTTAACCCGGATAACGTCCTGGTAGGTGCGGCCAACATCGCGCGGATCGATAGGCAGGTAAGCAATTTCCCAGGCATCTTCTTCATTCTGCACATTAAGGCTTTTCTTGATGGCATCCTGGTGACTGCCGGAAAAGGCAGTAAAAACGAGGTCTCCGGCATAGGGGTGACGTGGTTGCACATCAATCTGTGTACACTCTTTCACAACGGCACAGATGCGATCCATATCGCTGAAATCCAGGTTGGGGTCAATGCCCTGGCTGTACATGTTCATACCCATGACGACGACATCAAGATTACCAGTGCGCTCGCCGTTGCCCAGCAGAGTGCCTTCAACGCGTTCGGCGCCAGCCATCAGCCCCAGCTCGGATGCGGCTACCCCGCAGCCACGGTCATTATGGGTGTGCAGACTGATAATAACGGCATCGCGTCTGCCAACATGGCGGCAGAACCACTCAATCTGGTCGGCATAGACGTTGGGTGTTGCCATTTCCACGGTTGATGGCAGGTTCAGGATCACCTTGCGCTCGGGTGTGGGCTGCCAGATATCGGTGACGGCATCGCAGACTTCCACGGCGAAATCCAGTTCAGTACCGGTAAAGCTCTCCGGCGAATACTGGAAATACCAGTCAGTGTCGGGGTTTTGCTCGGCACAGCGCAGCACGTCTTTAGCGCCGTTAGCGGCGATCTCAATAATGCCGGCCTTGTCCATCTGGAACACTTTTTCGCGTTGCACCACGGACGTGGAGTTATACATGTGCACGATGGCTTTTTTTGCGCCCCGGAGCGCCTCATAGGTTTTTTCAATGAGCTCAGTGCGAGCCTGTGTGAGCACCTGCAC
>JAYPJO010000044.1:9290-11896 GCA_038128465.1 Gammaproteobacteria bacterium | reverse complement strand
TCAAAGACCTGGATGCGATTGTTACTGCGATCACAAACATACAAAGTCCCATCAATGCTGACTATGGCGCAGTGTACCGGGTTACGGAATGACTGGGGCGTCATGAAACCGGAGCGGTATTCGGCCGCCCACGGCGCAGGATTATAGGGAATGGGATCGTTATCAGTGGAGTCGCCAACCGGATTCTGCCCGTAAGCGCCGAAATGACCGACATACTGCCCGGTTTCGGCATCGATAATCAACACTCGACGATTACCATAGCCATCGGCAACATAAAGTCGGTTAGTTGCAGGGTCAATACTGATATCAGCTACAAGAAAGGGCTGTGGAGTGCCATTTGGGCCGCCATCTGTATCATCGCTGCCGGCCCTTTCCAGACCAGCATAACCAATCTGGTAGATGAACTCCCCTTCTGCTGTAAACTTCAGAATATGTGAGTCATTGCCATAGCTTGCGGCCCACGGGGTTTGCCCATTGCCATTTCTGCCATTACCAGAGATATAGACGTAATTATTGTGATCAACAAGTATGCCGTGTTCATTTCCGGGCCAGTAACAGCCATCTGCTTCCAGGCAGTTATTTTCCAGGAACCCCGGATCCTGTGGGCCACCCCAGGCAGCTAAAAGATTTCCCTCCTGATCAAATTTCAGCACTGATGGTGCTGGTGTACAGCAGCCAGCAATACGATTTGCCATTACTCTGGGATTTCCCAGTGGGTCAATTGGTATGTTGTCAGAATTTAACTCCAGCGTTTCCAGGGCGCGAGCAGAACTCTCTTCCAGGGAGCGCGGTCGATGATAAACCCAGATATTGTCATCAGCGTCTACAGAAAGTCCGCCGACCTGACCGATTATCCAGTTATTGGGTAAGGGTTTTGGCCAGGTTGGATCTATGACAAAACTCGGTGCGGTTGCCCCTTCCGGAGCCCGGTTTTCAGAGCGCGCCATCAGTTCTTCGATGTTGAATGAAAAGGCCGGAACTGTCTGGTCAGCGGCGCCACTGTTATTGGACTGGGCTATTGCTGTTTGCCAACCTGCCATACCAGCCCAGGCTACGAGCATCGTCAATAATAAGCGTTTTGTTTTCTTGGGTATTATTCTCATAGCTTATCTCCTCAGAATTCAAGTGACAGCCAATAGTAGCAATATAGAAAATAAAAGGTCATGTTAATTTAACAAGGGAAAAATGAGCATCACCCCTAAAAATACCAATACCAGAAATTCTGATGACGTCAGGCAGCAGAACACTGCTTCAGTGAAGCTGTATTATTTTTCATTTATTAGATCTGGATTTTTCTAAGACTGGAATTAATGGCGGAGGAGGAGAGATTCGAACTCTCGATAGGCTATTAACCTATGCCGGTTTTCAAGACCGGTGCATTCAACCGCTCTGCCACCCCTCCGCGAAGGCACGAATCTTACAGTAATTATCACGCCAGTCAACCGTGAATACTGCCATAGATACACTGTAATCATGCCCTGTAAGGCTTGCTTTTAATGGCCGTCCAAGTATGATGTTAAGCATTGAAAATTTCGGTTTTACCCTCATTATTAGGTAAAGTCACTTAACATCATAAATTTTTAGTGGAGCCTGAAAAATGAATGAATTCGGTTACGGTGTAGAACGTAGTCAGGAGTCGATTTTAGCGACCAACAAGGTATTGAAAAATACCTACATGCTGCTGGCAATGACACTGCTGTTCAGTGCATTTACGGCTGCGGTTTCGATGGTAGTTGGCATTGGTCAGGGCCTTGCACTGATACTGATGCTGGTCAGTTTTGGCTTGTTATTCTGGGTGCACAAAGCTGCTGAAAGCAGCCAGGGCATCGTTGCCATCTTTGCCTTTACCGGCTGTCTGGGTGCCTCTCTGGGACCAATGCTTAACTATTATATTGCACTGGCAAATGGGCCTGGGCTGGTATTGCAGGCACTAGGCGGCTCGGGCCTGATTTTCTTTGCGCTATCAGGATATGCACTGACAACCCGTAAGGATTTTTCCTTTATGCGAGGCTTTTTGTTTACCGGCCTGATTGTGGCAATTGTTGCCATGCTGTTGAATATCTTTCTGGGTATTCCCCTGCTCGGCTTGGTGATCTCTGCGGCTGTTATCATGATCATGTCCGGTTTAATCCTGTTTGATACCAGTAGAATCATTCATGGCGGTGAAACTAATTACATTCGCGCAACAGTATCACTGTACCTGAATGTTTATAATATTTTCATACACCTGCTGCACCTGTTGAGCGCCCTCTCCGGACGAGAGTAACTTAATAGATAAATTGCTTTGGCAAGCCCTGCTGGTATTTAAACCTGCAGGGCTTTTTCATTTAAAGGCGCTAAAAAGACATGCAACGATTCACCCTCGTAATTTATGCCTCCCCTGAACAACAGGCAGCCAGCTCTGCCCTGAGCTTTGCACAAAAACTGTTGGAAAAAGGACATCACTTATATCGTTTATTTTTCTATCAGGACGGGGTTTACAATGCCAGCAATTTTAATGTTCCTCTGCAGGATGAAGATAATTTGCCGGCGCTTTGGCAGAAGCTCATCAAGGAGCATAATGTTGATGCCGTGGTTTGCGTTTCTTCAGCACTGAAACGTGGCAT
>JAYPJO010000044.1:1401-9280 GCA_038128465.1 Gammaproteobacteria bacterium | reverse complement strand
CCCTGAGTCTGCTTACATGAACACCAAACAGATTTTAATTATTATTCGGCAGACACCTTACTCATCCACTTTGCCTGCCGCGGCCCTTGATGTCCTGCTGACCAGTAGCGCTTTTGAGCAGGATGTCAGTTTGCTGTTTTATGGTGATGGCATACTGCACTGTCTGGACAAACAGAATGCTGATGGAACCGGCATGAAAAATATCAGTAAAGCTTTACCATCTCTTGATCTTTATGATGTTGAAAAAATTTATTATGTGGAAGATTCCCTGACCAGCAGAAAGTTGAAACAGGACAGCCTGCTCATACAAGCAGAGCCTGTATCAACCCGACAACTTGCTGAATTTATGGAACAGGCTGATCAGGTCTTTAATTTTTAAACGGTTTACAGCCATGCTGCATGTCATCAATAAAGCACCGAACAATTCCACAGCACTCATGGACTGCCTCAACATAGTTCAATCCGGGAGTGGTATGCATGCTTTACTATTAATTGAAGATGCGGTTTATCTTATGCTCGCTCAGGCTGAAAATGAGACCATACTGGATGATATTCGCAAGCTGGGCTTGTCCTGTTATGTATTACAGGAAGACCTCAAAGCCCGCGGTCTAGGGACAGAACTGGCACCAGGGTTTATTCTGACTGACTATGCGGGGTTTGTTGACCTAACAGTGGAACATGACAAGATACAGAGCTGGTCATAATTATGGCAGAAGCATTACTTGTAGAGGACAAAAGCTACCAGTTGGATAAGCATGGTTATCTGGAGGAACTAGACAACTGGAGCAAAGCAGTGGCTGAAGCATTAGCGGCTAATTCTGACCTGGTATTGACTGCTGAGCACTGGGAGCTGATCACCTTGCTACGCAAGTTTCATCGGGAAAGCGGTCTGCTGCCTTCTACTCGGGTCCTGGTGAAATTAATGGCCAGAGAACTAGGCCCGGACAGAGGTAAAAGCCTTTATCTGATGAAGCTTTTTCCTCAGAAACCGTTGAAAACCGCCTGTAAAATAGCAGGACTCCCGCGACCAACCAACTGTGTATGATGTTGAGAAAGTAATGCAGTCAAATGAGCTAAAAGCTTTTCTGAAACCGCATGAGGACATTGACTATCCTGATTTACAGCCCGAGCAACGCCTGGCAGCTGTGCTGGTGCTCTTATGTCCGGGTGATGAAGGTCCCGAACTGGTCTTTACAAGGCGCAGTGAACACCTGCCCAATCATGCCGGACAGATCAGCTTTCCCGGTGGCACCATAGAGCCTGGTGATGAGGGTCCAGTGCATACTGCCCTGCGTGAATCCGAGGAAGAAATTAGTCTCAATAGCACCAAAGTTGAAATCCTGGGCACACTTGACTGGTACACGATGCCGGCAAAATTCGTAGTATTGCCAGTCATAGGGCAGTTAAATCAGCAACAGGAGTTCGAGGCAGCACCCGATGAAGTGGCAGAAATCTTTTCCATACCCTTGCGCACCTTGCTTGATGTGTCCCTGTATCAGAGTAACACATTAACTAGAAATAGAATTAAAAGAAGATTCTATTTCTTTGAATATAAAGAATATTATGTCTGGGGAGCTACCGCTGGTATTTTACGCAGTCTGGCTTTGAAATTATCAGGGTAATAAGCTTCTATTACTTGCCTTAATAAATTCCTGTTTCAGTTCCTCGTATTCAAACACAGCGGGAAACTGTGGAAATTCGGCTATCACATTATCCGGAGCCTTAAACAGAATTCCCTGATCAGCTTCACTGAGCATCGTGCTATCGTTGTAGGAATCACCAGCCGCAATAACCCGATAGTTCAGACTATGCAAAGCCTTAACTGACTCTCTTTTCGGGTCTTTCTGACGTAATTTGTAATCCACTACACGGCCATCTTCACTGATTTCCAGGCGGTGGCAAAACAGTGTCGGAAAGCCAAGCTGACGCATGAGAGGCTGTGAAAATTCGTAGAATGTATCGGACAGAATAATGACTTGAAAACGCTCACGAAGCCAGTCTGTAAATTCAACTGCCCCTTCCAGAGGCTTCAGAGTGGCAATTACTTCCTGTATTTCGTTGTAGCCAAGATTATTTTCATCCAGAATTCGCAAACGCTGCTTCATCAGCACATCATAGTCCGGGATATCGCGAGTGGTGGCTTTCAATTCATCGATGCCGGTCTTTTCTGCAAAATTGATCCAGATTTCTGGTATTAGGACCCCTTCCAGATCAAGGCAAGCTAATTCCAAGATGATTCTCCTTAAACGTTTAGCGTGAAAAAGCAGTGCTCATTTTCCAATGTTGTCAGATCACATGCAATCAATCTTTTGGGGTAATTATTGCCATGAATTTTGATGAGCAACACTAGATATTGTGTATTTATCAAAAGGCGCTACTATATCGTCCGTTTTTACCTTCCAAACTTGTCGTAAGTGACTAATTTATAAGGTATTTTTCACGTGAAACATGAACTAAGCCGGATATTAAATAAAAGCGCTAAGTCCTTGTAAAATTGACGATTTCAAGTGCAGGCAATCAGAGGTACAATGTGCGCCTTCTGGCAAGCTGATTATAATAAACAGGACTGGATGTGTTCACTGCCGACCAAATAAGCTCTCTTGCTGCAGACTATGCAGAAAAGCATCCTAAGGAAATCATTGCTCTGGCACTGGAAACCACACCAGAACTTGCTATTTCTTTCAGTGGTGCCGAAGACGTAGTACTCATAGACCTGGCTGTAAAGCTGAAAAATGATATTGCGGTATTTACCCTGGATACGGGTCGTTTACACCCTGAAACCTATACCTTTATTGATCAGGTCCGAGATCATTATGGTCTTTCTATCGATATTAGGTCTCCGGATGCGACAGAACTGGAAGCATATGTAAAAGCCAAGGGCCTCTATGATTTTTATAAAAACGATCACCATGAATGCTGTGGTATTCGTAAAACGGCGCCCTTAAAGCGCCGTCTGCAAGACCTCGATGGCTGGATTACCGGGCAACGCAGGGATCAGAGCCCCAGCACCAGAAATCATGTGGCTGTGATTGAAGCGGATACAACCTTCTCAAGTCCGCAAAAACAGCTCATTAAATACAACCCGTTGGCAAACTGGAGTTCCGCGCAGGTATGGGAATATATCCGCATGTTTGATGTGCCATATAACGCATTACATGATCGTGGTTATATCAGTATAGGTTGTGAACCCTGCACAAAAGCAGTCAATCCGGGTCAGCATGAACGTGAAGGGCGTTGGTGGTGGGAAGAACAAACAGCGAAGGAATGCGGGCTTCACCAGGGCAATATTATCTCCAAAGGTTAACCCGGACTGTTAGCAGTGCTGTAAGTTGGAACTTCTGCTGTAAACAGGGTTTCGCCAGACTCCTGCAAATTTCCTGTCATTCTTTGTTCGATGTAGCCCTTATTCAGGTGTGGGGCAAACATTTCGATAAAATCAATCATGTACTTGCGCAAATAGGTATCCTGTCGAAATGCCAGGGAGGTTGTGCTGAAGGCAAACAGATGACTGGCATCCAGAGCGACCAGATCCTTATCCCTTTCCGGTTCCCAGGCCATGGCGGCAATAATACCCACACCCAGACCGGAGCGAACATAAGTCTTGATAACGTCTGCATCAGCAGCTGTTACGACCACATTGGGTGTCAGCCCCTCCTGTTCAAAGGCAGCATCAAGTCTTGAGCGTCCGGTAAAACCAAACAAATAGGTAATCAGAGGAAATTGATTGATCAGCCTTAGTGTCAGTCTTTCTTCTGAGATCAACGGATGCCCTTTTGGTACGAGTATTGCCCGGTTCCAGTGAAAACAAGGCATGATGGTCAGTCCTTCAAAGAGTTCCAGCGCTTCGGTCGCGATGGCAAAATCAACGGTACCATCTGCAGCCATTTCTGAAATCTGCATGGGCGTACCCTGATGCAGATGCAGAGAAACTTTGGGGTAGCGTTTGGTAAAGTCCTGTATGATACGAGGTAAGACATAACGGGATTGTGTATGGGTCGTTGCAATACTCAGACTGCCCTGCTCTTCATCTTTATATTCATCTGCAATCCGGTTGATCGTTTCTATTTTATTAAGAATGCCACTTGCCGCAGCCAGAATCTCCTTCCCGGCATCTGTCACGTCCTGGAGTTGCTTGCCGCTGCGATTAAAAATTTTTACACCCAGCTCATCTTCCAGTAAACGGATTTGCTTACTGATACCTGGTTGTGAAGTAAATAATTTTTCAGCGGTATGACTGATATTCAGCTGGTTCTTTGCGACTTCCGAGATGTAGCGCAGTTGCTGTAGCTTCATGCCTGAACTCTGTGGTGTTAAAAGCAGAGTAATATAACTAAAATGAATAAATATATAAATAAATATTCTTTTTAAATATATAACATTAGACCTAAAGTTCGCGCATGGATTTGATAATGCTCATTTTGTCAGGCGCTTTTGTTGGCTTTGCCATAGGTCTGACCGGGGTTGGTGGTGGTTCCTTAATGACCCCTATCCTGCTGTTATTTGGTTACCCTGCAGCTGTAGCTATCGGCACCGATCTGCTCTATGCAGCTATAACCAAGGCAAGTGGTATGTATTTCCACCAACGTCATGGACATGTTGCCTGGAAAACTGTGGGTTTACTGGCTGCAGGCAGTATTCCGGTATCCATACTCATTAATGTGTTTATCATCGATAATAGCATTGTTAATAATGATAGTTATTCCGCCTTTCTAACTACTTTCCTGGGCGTCATGCTAATAGTGACGGCAACTGTGATGATTTTCAGTAATAAAATTCAGCACAGGCTGATGGAAGACAAGATCAAAGAATTGCCTAAATACCAAAAGCTGCGTTCATACAGACCCATGTGTTTGTTGGGACTGGGTATAACCTTAGGTGTCTGTGTAACATTTTCATCTGTAGGTGCTGGCGCTTTTGGCGCAGCCATTCTTTTTTTGCTGTGGCCCAGTTGGCCAGCAAAACATATTGTGGGTACTGATATTGCTCATGCAGTACCTTTAACGCTGGTAGCGGCCCTGATTGTTGGTTCTTTACCGGGAATCTATGTCGGCACCCATGTCGGATCCATTATGCCGGAAAGGTTTTTACGCTCGGTGCTTATTATTGTATTGATGAGCCTGGGCCTTTACTTCAGCATTACTCAGGGGCATTAGCAACACCATGTGGAACATGACCGGTGGCAACATGCTCACGGGTTGATTCACAATGGCCTTCCTGATCATCAAAAAATACATCTGCATTATAAGCCTGTAAAAAGGCCCCTTTATCAGATCCACCCAGGAACAGTGATTCGTCAATTTTGATATCCCAGGCTCTCAGGGTTCTGACTACACGTTCATGTGCTTATCGGGCATTCGTCTGCCTCGAACTTATGCTGAAGTTGCTGTAAAGCTGCAAGAAATGGTTTGAAGGGGCCACCTGAAAGCGGTTCATGGGCTGCTTCCCGTTCACTGCGGGTAAATTCCTCCAGACCACTTGATTTATAGATACGCTCAGCTTCATCTGAGAACAGCACTGCATCACCGTCAAAGGCAAATCTGAGCTTGTAATCATCCGTATTGGCAATGCCCGAAGGCATGATGGTCGCTGCCGCTATGCCGTTTTCAAGAGCCTGTCGTACATCGCCACCATCATTCGATAGAAACAGATGACTGCAAAAGGCACTGATATACCGGTAAGGGCTGGAGCCTCCACAAAATGCTGCTTTTGTTATAGCCAGGTTGTGATGTTCGATGGAATTAAAAATGCGCAGTCCGGTGTCGGCTGTATTCCGTGATAACAGGATGACTTCAACCTGCTCTTTTTCCAGCATTGTGTTGATATGAAGTAACTTCTTAACCAGGTTAAATGCATCACCTGGTGCAAGCGGTTCATCTTCACGTTCAATCTGGTACTGACGGTAAGCCTCAACGCCCTGATGCTCATAAACCTCATGACTCTCATTCAGGTCAAAAAGTGCTCTGGATGAAATGGCAACGGTCAGTTTTTCCGGGTTTTGTGTCATGCGGGCATCATCCTAATAACACACCCCGGTGCCACCAAGGCCACAATACCCATTCGGATTTTTAGCGAGATACTGCTGATGATAATCCTCGGCAAAATAAAACGGGCCGGCAGCTTTTATTTCAGTGGTGATTAGTGGATAGGTTTTCTGGGTAAGCATATCCTGGTAGTGCTCTTTAGACTGCTCTGCTGCCTGCTGTTGTCCATCGGTATAGGTATAGATGGCTGAGCGGTATTGGGTGCCGCGATCATTACCCTGTCTCATGCCCTGGGTTGGATCATGTGCCTGCCAGAAGGTTTTCAGCAAATTATCATAGCTGAGTTGTACCGGATCGAAGGCCACCCAGACCACTTCGGTATGACCAGTCTGACCACTGCAGACTTCCTGGTATGTCGGATGGCTTGTATAGCCACCAGCATAACCCACTGCAGTGCTATAAACTCCTGGAATGGACCAGAATGCTTTCTCAGCACCCCAGAAGCAGCCCAAGCCAAAGAGTGCCTGTTCAAGACCGCGTTCTGCCAGTTCATCGGCAGATAGTTTCAGGGGGGTCCCCAGTATGGCATGACTTTCAGCAACCGGCATCGCTTCCTCACGGCCCGGCAGAGCCTGATCTGGGCTGATAAGTGTGTCTTTGTCACCTCTAAATAACATCCTGCTACCTGCAAATCTCCAGATAGCCTGAAATAACCTTCTCCATACCCTGATTTATGCATTCAACAATCAGGGCATGGCCAATTGATACTTCAAGAATATCAGGAATACTCAGAAATTCAGGCAAATTTTTCAGATTCAGATCATGCCCAGCATTAACACCCAGGCCAAGATTTTGCGCAAGTTGTGCAGCATCTTTGTATTTACGCAGAACATCTTTGTTCTGATAGTCTCTGGCAAATTCTTCAGTATAAAGCTCAATGCGATCAGTACCGCTTTGTGCGGCAAGCTCAACTTGCCTGGTATCAGGATCCAGGAACACAGCCACACGTATGCCGGCAGCTTTCAGTCTGCCAATAACAGGTTTCAGGTAATCAAGCTGCCGGGTGAAATCCCAGCCATGATCAGAGGTCAACTGGTCTTCGGCATCCGGCACCAGCGTGCATTGCGCAGGCATACAATCTTCCACCAGGTTTAAGAACTCCTCAGAAGGATAACCCTCGATATTGAATTCTACCTGTGGGTGTTCTTTAAGCAGTCCAGCCAGGTCATAGGCATCCTGTCGTGTTATATGGCGCTCATCCGGGCGTGGGTGAATGGTTATACCCTGTACACCAAGCGCAATAAAACGCTCTGCATATTTCAGGATGTCAGGAAAGTTATGACCTCTTGAATTACGTAACAGGGCAAGCTTGTTAAGATTAACACTGAGAGCTGTCATGTAAGTTAGTGCTGAATAGATAAAGCCTGATTTTAGTGCGAATGCCATCAAATTACAGCCAGAATTATAAAACAAACCTGCATATGAGAGACATAAAAAAGGCCGGATTAACCGGCCTTTTTATATTTACGGTATTTATTACAACTGCAGGCTACATGTCACTTTCACCGGATGGAAGTGCCATAAATACATCTTCAGTGCTTTGTGTATATCCTGAAGGATGCACCCCAAGCAAGTTGTCAAATTCCAGGCCGTTGTCACGGATATATTCCGCGAATTCCTGCCCCAAGGGTGTCTGTCCCTCATAAGGCAGAGTGCCGCCATTGCCATCACCACGAATGGTAAAGTCAGCCTGCATGGCAAGACTATGATCAGGCAGGTAGGCAAAAAGCAGAGAATCAGAGTGCATGCTTGGAATATGGTGAATTTCCAGGCGATTCATGGAATCCTCGATCACCATAACTTCACCGTCAGGTACTACCTGAAACTCGGGACTCAGG
>JAYPJO010000044.1:0-1391 GCA_038128465.1 Gammaproteobacteria bacterium | reverse complement strand
GGGTTTCTTCACCAAGCAGGGTTCTGGGCGTGCTCAGCGCCATACGTTGGAAATCCACGCTGTTTTCACTGACGATCAGCGGAATACCGGCCCTGACCATGGGCACCAGACTGGTGGTATGGTCAGAATGCGGATGTGAGTTAATCACCGCTGTAATGGGTTTTTCTGAAACGCTGGCAATGGCTTCCATAATGATCGGTGCATTAGCCTCAGGCGGGAAACCGGCACTTTCAAAGACAATAAAGCCATCTTCGAACTCCACGGCCAGTGAATTGTAGTTGGTCGTGATGTGATACACACCGGGCGCCACTTCTTCAATCATATCAGCCGGCGCAGGTGGAGCACCTCCTGGAGGTGGTCCACCAAAACCGCCACCGCCTGTTTCAGGTGGTGTCATCAAGGCAGTCAGGTTGGCAGGGTTGGCATCTGCTTCCCTGATCGCAACACCGAAAATAGCACCCCCTCCCTGCCAGATCTCGACAGTAGTAGGCACCATGACCCCGTCCATTTCCTCATAATCACTGAAACGGGCAGACACATGCAGATTACCCATGAAAGAATCCTCAACCCAGGTTTCGGTCATTTCAATCAGGTTGTCATCATTGATATAGGCATTGACGGTATAGCGCATACCGGAAGGCGATGTCTGACTGGCTGGTGTCATCCAGCTCAGGACAGGCTGGCCATTTACCATGGACATAGTCACCCCGTTATCTTCTGCGCCTTTTAAGAAACCTGGTGGTATCAGCCACATGCGATGCGCCTGCGGCCAGGAATTCTGTCCAGCAGGAATATTTTGAGTGTAGTTGCTGAATGTAGGTGGATCAAAAAATAGGTTGTGGGCAAAGATTTCACCCGTTGCTAATGAAGCAGGGGCATCCAGGTTTATTGTCCAGGTGTAGTCCATGATTTCATTACGATACAGCCAGGGCGGACTGGCTTTGCGGGTCTGGCGGAAATTATTTCTGATAGCCCAGGCTTCACCTGAAACGGTCAGGGAAGAAATATTATCGGTGCCCGTTGCAGCCTGAACATCGGCAAGGACTTCTTCAGCACTTGGCACCGCCGGTTCCGGCATGGAAGCGGAGCTGGCCGCCTCCTCTTCACCGGCACAGGCAACCAGGGCCAGTGCCGATACTATTGTTGTGAGAGCTTTACGCATAGTTGATACCTCCATCGATATCTTTATTGTCAGACGCAATATGGCTGATGAAAGCAAACGACACAGCAGCCGTAGAACCCCCGAGTATAGGCTTTAGCCGGGTAAATTCAACATTTAATGGTATCTGGTAGTGGCTTTGTTTGAATATGCCATGAACAGACATGATGGGAAACATACTTTAATGAGGAGCCGTCCGAGGCAGGGATGCCGAGGCCGAGCGTACAGGGAT
>JAYPJO010000043.1:11089-11936 GCA_038128465.1 Gammaproteobacteria bacterium | reverse complement strand
ATATAAAGTAGTTATTATTTTTATTAAAATAGCATCGTCTCACAAAAAAGCATGTTATAGTTTTGGTGTGGCCGTCCGGAAGTTAGGCCAACATTTCATTCGTAAAAGTTTATTAAATTGAATATTTATATTAAGCAAAATGATAAAAGCTACATTGTCTAATCCAATGTTTTCAGACGTGACTGATGATGCTCTGCTGATAAAATCAAGCAGTAAGGATATCGAGAGGGAAGGTTCTGTCGGGGAGGCATTGGCTCCCGAGGAATTAAAATTAAAGCCACCACCGCTATATCGGGTGATACTGTTAAATGATGATTACACACCGATGGAATTCGTGGTAAATATACTTTGCAAGTTTTTTGCCATGAGTGTCGAAACAGCAACTGCAGTTATGCTGAAAGTTCATACCGAAGGCAAGGGTGTTTGTGGTGTTTTTCCAAAAGAAATTGCTGAAACAAAGGCAGTCATGGTAAACGAGTATGCGCGTGAATCTGAACACCCGTTACTTTGCGATATAGAAATAGATGATGACTATTAAACCGATAAAAAGTAAGCCGGTAAAAAGCGGATACCTTTTGCCAAGGAATACAAGAGCTGCTAATACCAGGTAACTACAGGATTAATTTATGTTCAATAAAGAACTTGAATTTACGCTAAACCGGGCCTTTAAAGAAGCCAGGCAAAAACGCTTTGAGTTTTTAACCCTTGAGCACTTGCTGCTGGCATTACTGGATGATCCTGCTGCACGCGAAATATTATTGGCTTGTGATACCGATCTGCGAAAACTCAGGGCTGACCTTGAACAGCACCTGGAACTTTATGTTCCAACGTTGTTAGAAGAGGCTGA
>JAYPJO010000043.1:2615-11079 GCA_038128465.1 Gammaproteobacteria bacterium | reverse complement strand
GCGTGCAGTCTTTCATGTGCAGTCATCTGGCCGCCAGGAGGTTAGTGGAGCGAATGTGCTGGTGGCCATATTCAGCGAAAAGGAAAGCCATGCAGTTTATTTCATGAACAAGCAGGGTATAACACGCGGGCAGGTTGTTAACTTTATTACACACGGTACCGTCGAAAAACCTGGCATAGCCTATGACGACAGTTCAGAAATTAATTCTGAATCTGCACAACAGGAAATAAATGCTGGCCCCCTGGAAAACTTTGCGCTCAATTTAAATGAAGAAGCTCGTGAAGGCAGAATTGATCCTTTAATAGGACGCGCTGAGGAAATTCAGCGTCTCATTCAAGTATTGTCCCGACGTCGTAAAAACAACCCATTGTTTGTTGGGGAGTCAGGCGTTGGTAAAACGGCTATTGCTGAAGGACTCGCCAAACAAATTGTTGATGGCGAGGTGCCAGAAGTGCTGAGTCAGAGTACTGTTTACTCTCTTGATATGGGTGCCCTGTTGGCTGGTACTAAATATCGCGGTGATTTCGAGAAACGTTTTAAAGCCCTGCTGGCAGAACTGGCCAAAGATGAACATGCGATTCTGTTTATTGATGAGATTCATACCATCATAGGAGCAGGAGCTGCTTCAGGCGGCGTGATGGATGCCTCCAATTTGCTCAAACCCCTGCTGACTTCAGGAAAACTGCGCTGTATTGGTTCAACAACCTACCATGAATATCGGGGCATTTTTGAAAAAGACCGGGCCTTGTCTCGACGTTTCCAGAAAATTGATGTCACAGAGCCGGATATCGAGACTACCTATCAGATTCTGAAAGGGCTGAAGCCACGTTATGAAGAACATCACAATTTGCGATATACCAATAATGCACTGAAGGCTGCCGCTGAACTGGCCGGGCGTTATATCAACGATCGTTTTATGCCGGACAAGGCAATCGATGTCATTGATGAAGCCGGTGCCTATCAGAACCTGCAGACTGCCAGTAAGCGTAAAAAGCAGATTGGTGTTGCTGATATAGAAAAAGTCGTTTCACAAATTGCCCGTATACCAGCAAAAAATGTGTCGGCTTCAGATAAAACTCTATTAAAAGATCTTGAGAAAAATTTGAAATTAGTGGTATTTGGTCAGGATCCGGCCATTGAAGCACTGGCAGCTTCAATTAAATTATCCAGAGCAGGGCTCAAGGAAGGGGAGAAGCCGATTGGCTCTTATCTGTTTGCTGGCCCTACCGGAGTAGGCAAAACTGAAGTGAGCAAGCAGCTAGCCAGACTGATGGGAGTAGAGTTGATTCGCTATGACATGTCTGAGTATATGGAAAGACACACAGTGTCTCGTTTGATCGGTGCTCCTCCGGGTTATGTTGGTTTTGATCAGGGAGGTCTTCTGACTGAAGCTGTCAGTAAACATCCCCACAGTGTGGTTCTGCTTGATGAGATCGAAAAAGCACATCCTGATGTGTTTAATCTGCTGCTCCAGGTGATGGATCATGGCAAACTGACTGACAATAACGGCAGGCAGACTGATTTCCGTAATGTTGTCCTGATCATGACGACAAATGCCGGCGCCCAGGAAATGAGCAGGAACTCAATTGGTTTTACCCAGCAGGATCACAGTCTTGACGGGATGGAATTACTGAAAAAAGTGTTCACGCCGGAATTCCGTAACCGCCTGGACGCCATCGTTCAGTTTGAACCCCTTGATGACAAGGTCATAAAAACCGTGGTTGATAAATTTCTGATGGACCTGCAGGTACAATTGGATGAAAAACAGGTGTCATTGCATGTTGATGATGAAGCGATTGATTGGTTTGTGCGTCATGGTTATGACAAGAGAATGGGGGCCAGACCCATGCTCAGATTGATTCAGAGTGAAATCAAAAAACCACTGGCTGAGGATATTCTGTTTGGCGATCTGGTACATGGCGGAGATGCACACATCACGGTCAAAGACGACCAGATAAACCTGGAAATTGAAGGAAGTAATTCGGATAAATCAGGAAAAAATTCCAGGGATTTTTCAGAAAGCACGAATGATAATGAGCAGGAAAACCAGGAAGTTTAACTAGCGAGCCCTGTAAGTGATACGACCTTTGCTCAGGTCATAGGGTGTCAGTTCAACAGTGACTTTATCGCCGGTCAGAATTCGAATGTAATTCTTGCGCATCTTTCCTGATATATGCGCCGTAACGACATGACCATTTTCCAGTTGCACTCTGAACATGGTATTCGGAAGGGTATCTATCACTTCGCCTTCCATTTCAATTTGATCTTCTTTTGCCATGAGCCCTCTAAATTTGAATTAATATTATTGAGTCTGCTACGAAAGCGCCGCATTTTGCCTGAAATATGCCTGATTGGCAAAGATTGTATGGATTTGGTAAAGGCTCAGTTTGAGTTTTTACTGCTTACTTTTATGTTTAATCAGGGGAAAGTACTTAAATTCGGAGCACGCGGTAAATACGTCCCTGTACGCTCGGCCTCGGCATCCCTGCCTTAGACGGCTCCTCATTGAAGTAGATTTCCTCTCATAATCGTTTTACAGATATATTCAAACTGAGCCACTATCATGGCTACATTACTTGCTTTGCCGTGTGCTCCAACCACTAGGCAGTAGTATCTCCAGGGGTTGAAACTGACTTTTGTATGTCATTTTTTTGCAGTCTTCAATCCAGTACCCCAGATACAAATAGGAAAGCTTCAAGCGTTTAGCGACTTCAATCTGCCACAGTATGGCAAAGGTACCCAGTGACCTTTTTTCCAGTTCAGGGTCAAAAAAGGTGAACACAGCAGACAGGCCGTTTATCAGGCGATCACAAATCATAACACCCAGTAAATCACCATTAAGGCGCATTTCGAGATAAAGTGTATCTTCACGTCCTGTTAACAGAAAAGACTGATACTGCTCACGTGTAGGCGGGAACATGTCGCCATCCTGGTGACGTGCACTTATGTATTTTTTATAAAGCGTGAAATGTTCATCAGTAGCAATGGATCTTACCGGATTAACAATCAGGTCATGGTTTTTGTTGATGACGCGTTTGAATCGTTTGCCAGGTTTAAATTCATTCACAAGAACCCGACAGGGAATACATTGTTCACAGTTTTCGCAATGTGGCTTGTACAAGTGTGCGCCACTGCGGCGAAAGCCTATTTCATTCAGTCGCGTATGAAATTCCTTGTCGACAGTGAATTCTGGATCAACAAACAAGGTTCGTGCTTTCTGGCCAGGCAAATAACTGCAATCATGCTCACTGGTGGTATAGAGCTTTAAATCTTTCAGGGATGCCATGCTTGAATTGTACTGCCAGACTGTTCAGAGTGAAAATGCTGAGTCAGGATTTAATGTCAGGCTTGCGCTAAGCTCTTGTTGAAATTTTTCCCGTTTGATTTCCCGGGCGCCAAGACTGGCAAGATGTTCACTGCTGACCTGACAGTCAATCAAGGTATAGCCTTTATCATGTAAGCGCTCAACCAGGTAGACAAAAGCAATTTTTGAGGCATTGGCTTTGATGCTGAACATAGATTCACCAAAAAATACACCACCAAGGGCTATTCCATAGAGGCCACCCACCAGTTGTTCCTGTTGCCAGACTTCAATGGAATGTGCCCATCCAGCCAGGTACAAATTGTGATAGGCAGTCTGCATAGCAGGACTTATCCATGTGCCATCGCGGTTTTTGCCGCGCTGCTCAGCGCAGGCCTTTATGACAGCCGGAAAATTCTGATTAATGCTCAAGGTGTATGGTTTTTTTTTAATGGCCTTGCCGAGGCTTCTGGAAATATGTAATTCGTCAGGGTAGAGTACCATGCGCGGATCCGGAGACCACCATAAAATTGGCTGGTCAGCTTCATACCAGGGGAATATACCCATTCTGTAGGCTGCCAGCAGGCGTTGCTGGCTAAGATCGCCGCCAATAGCCAGCAGCCCATTGGGTTCTTTCAGTGCAAGTTCAGGATCAGGGAATCTCAGATCATCTCTAGTCAGCCATACTGGTTCACGCATGAAATTTCACAGGCCACCACTATTGAATTACGGTCCTAGATCATCCAGGTATTTTTCAGCATCTAGCGCAGCCATACAGCCGAAACCGGCAGAGGTGACTGCCTGACGATAAATGTGATCGGCGATATCACCGGCGGCAAAAATGCCGGGGATACTGGTCTGGGTTGCATTGCCTGAGGTGCCTGATGCTATTTTGATATAGCCATCCTGCATATCCAGCTGGCCGGCAAAGATATCAGAGTTGGGTTTATGCCCGACAGCAACAAAGACAGCACTGAGTGCTATTTCTTTATTATCGCCTGTCTGGATATTTTTGATGCGCATACCGGTGACTTCACCGTTTTCACCCAGTATCTCGTCCAGTGTATGGTTCCATTCAATGGTGATATTGCCATTTTCAGCTTTATCAAAAATCTTGTCTTGTAAGATCTTTTCTGCCCTGAGGCTGTCCCTGCGGTGCACCAGGACAACTTCACTGGCAATATTGGATAAATACAGGGCTTCTTCAACTGCTGTGTTGCCACCACCAATTACCGCTACTTTTTGCTCCTTGTAAAAGAAGCCGTCACAGGTAGCACAGGCACTGACACCGCTCCCCATATAGCGTTCTTCTGATTCAAGTCCCAGATACTGGGCTGATGCGCCGGTCGCTATGATCATGGCATCACAACTGTAAACCCCCACACTACCGTGCAAAACAAAAGGTCTTTGGCTTAAATCAGCTGACTCTATATGGTCAAAAATTATATTAGTATCAAAGCGTTCCGAATGATTCTTCATTCTTTCCATTAAGTCTGGACCCTGCAGACCTTCGACATCTCCAGGCCAGTTATCGACATCGGTTGTTGTCGTCAACTGCCCACCTTGCTGCATACCGGTAATCACAACCGGATTCAAATTAGCCCGGGCTGCATAGACTGCTGCGGTATAACCGGCAGGACCGGAACCCAGAATGATAAGCCGATGATGCTGAACTTCGCTCATTTCAAATATCTCTGTGATCGGAAAAATGAGGCTGCATAGTAGCAGAAAAGTAGGTAGAAATTCATAATTAAATTCAGCAGATGTATCCCTTATATGGATAATTTATTATCATGTACCCCAAGATATGCCATTTTTCGACCTAACGGACAAATTCTTTGGAAACTGCTAAATCCCGACTTAAGAAGGGGGTAAACCCGGACACTGACAGCAATATGCAAAACATGTTGCTCAAAGAGGGTTTGCTTCTGGTTTTGCTGGCTCTGGCCATTTATTTATTTCTGGCGCTTTTTTCTTATTCTCCTGAGGACCCGGGATGGTCAAGAACCGGTGATCCCAATAATATCGCCAATACAGTGGGAAGCAGCGGTGCCTGGATAGCTGATGTTTTACTGATTCTGTTTGGCTACCTGTCCTATCTAATTCCCGTTATGCTGGCTTACCGGGCTTTTGTGCTGTTCCGGGAGCGTAAGCAGGCAGAAGTATTTTCATGGTCCATGTTTGGCTTGCGTGCGGCAGGCTTTATTCTGACACTGATTGGGGCAACTGCACTGGCCAATCTGCATTTTCTGTCCGAGCTACCTGAATCTGCCGGTGGCATACTGGGAACAGCCTTAACGGCCATAACCATGCCGGTACTTGATCTGATCGGATCTACACTGTTATCGCTGACTCTGCTGTTTGTGGGTATTACTCTGGCCACTGGTCTGTCCTGGATCACTGTTGTAGATATGACAGGTAAGCTTTGTTTAAACGCATGGGATCGTAGTTATGCTTTTGTGCAGAAGTGGCGTGAAGAGCGCAACGAAAGGAAACAGACCCAACAGGTGATAAATCAGCGTAAACAGGCGCTTGATACCTTTAAAGAGAAAGAAAAAAGCCGCAAACCGATCAAGATTGCGCCGGTGAAGAAAAAAGCACCTGAACCCAGTAAACGGGTGCAGAAAGAAAAGCAGGGCAAACTGTTTACGGCCGGAGAGGTCGGTGAACTGCCCCCGATCTCCTTGCTGGATGAGTGGGTGGAAAGTCTGGGATCCGGTTATTCATCTGAAGCTCTTGAAGCCATGTCAAAATTACTCGAAATCAAGCTCAAGGATTTTGGTATTGATATTACCGTGGAAGCCATTAACCCGGGACCCGTTATTACCCGTTTTGAAGTACAGCCGGCAGCAGGCGTTAAAGTTTCAAGAATAACCAACCTGGTCAAGGATCTGGCACGATCTCTGGCGGTAAGCAGTGTCCGTATCGTTGAAGTTATTCCCGGCAAGACGGTTATCGGTATTGAGATACCAAATGAGCGCAAGGAGCTGATTCAACTGAGTCAGGTCTTATCCTCTGCGGACTTTGATAATGCCAAATCACCTATCAGTATGGCTCTCGGGCATGATATTGGCGGGAACCCTGTGGTTGTTGATCTGACTAAAATGCCGCATTTGCTGGTTGCCGGGACAACCGGATCCGGTAAATCAGTTGGTATCAACGCTATGATTCTCAGCATACTCTTCAAATCCAGCCCTAAAGATGTGCGTCTGATTATGATTGATCCGAAAATGCTGGAATTGTCAGTCTATGATGGCATCCCGCATCTGCTAGCGCCTGTAATTACAGATATGAAAGATGCTGCAAACGGTCTGCGTTGGTGTGTTGCTGAAATGGAGCGCCGTTACAAGCTGATGTCTGCCATGGGAGTGCGTAATCTGGCGGGGTTTAACAAGAAAGTTAGTGACGCGGCTAAAGCCGGCGCTCCGATACCAGATCCCTTGTGGCAACCGGACCCGCTTATTGAAGAAGACGAGCAAAGTCCTGAAGATCTTGAAGAGCTACCGGTCATTGTTGTTATTGTCGATGAGCTTGCCGATATGATGATGGTGGTTGGCAAGAAAGTTGAGGAACTGGTGGCACGTATAGCACAGAAAGCCAGGGCGGCAGGAATTCATTTGATCCTGGCTACCCAACGTCCATCGGTGGATGTCCTGACCGGCCTGATTAAGGCTAACATCCCGACCCGGATTTCCTTTATGGTCCAGTCGAAAGTTGATTCCAGGACGATACTGGGAGAGGGAGGTGCAGAGCAGTTGCTGGGGCACGGAGACATGCTGTTCTTGCCACCGGGGGGTGGCGTCGCACAACGTGTACACGGAGCCTTTGTTGATGATGATGAGGTGCACAGAGTGGTCGCAGACTGGAAAGCCAGAGGCGAGCCGCATTATATTGAGAGCATAACCTCGGAATCTTCAACCGACATTCCTGGCCTGACTGCGTCCGGAGAAGGAGAGGGTGATGAAGAGAGTGATGCACTGTACGATGAAGCTGTACGCTTTGTTACAGAAAGTCGCAAAGCCTCCATATCGGCAGTCCAGCGAAAATTACGCATAGGTTATAACCGTGCAGCACGCATGATAGAGGCTATGGAGATGGCTGGTGTAGTGAGTGAAATGAATGCCAATGGCAGCCGTGAAGTAATTGCGCCACCTCCCCCACAAGATTAAATTAATGTTTATATATATCAATAATATAAGAGAATATATTAAAGTAAAATATATAATATTTCTGCTGTTCTCAGCCTCGTCATCAGGGCTTCTGGCACAGGAATCTCCCCTGCAGGCGCTGGTAGAAACTCTGGCGCAAACTGTGTCGATGCAGGCTGATGTGGAGCAGCTGATTCTGTCTCAGGATGGCCGTCAGATTCAGGCCTTACAAGCTCAGTTGGTCATGCAGAAACCGGATCGGCTTAACTGGCAGGTAAGGGATCCTTATGAGGAGCTGATGGTAAGTGATGGTATTTCACTCTGGTACTACGAACCTGACCTGGAACAGGTGAGTATTCAGGATTTCCCTGATGATATTGAAAATAATCCCATATTGCTGCTAAACGATGATTTGCAGGCTATTGCTGATGCATATGAGGTTTCTATGGGTTATGAAGACGATACCGTAAAACAGTATGTACTCTTACCCAAAACACCATCCAGCTCCTATGAACGTTTTAGCCTGACATTTTCCGGTGCAGATTTAGTCCAGATGCAGTTTGAATCCAGTGTTGGTCAGTTAACCAGCTTTTCGTTCAGCAATATTATCAATAACGTCGAGATCGATCCCGTCACCTTCACCTTCGTAATTCCTGATGGGATTGAGATAATCGATAGCAGAGCTGCCGTTACCCAGTAAATTCAATCAGGGGGCATAGTTCTCAGGGAACAAGTCCGTGACAGAATCATTGTTTACAACAGAACAGCCCTACCAACCACTGGCGGCTCGTCTGCGCCCGGCGCAGCTCAATGAATTTATCGGGCAGGAGCATATCCTGAGTCCAGGCAAACCCCTGTTTGAAGCGCTGGAAAGTGGACAGGCTCACTCTATGATCCTCTGGGGACCGCCAGGCACAGGTAAAACCACACTGGCACGCTTACTGGCAAACAAAACCCAGGCTCATTTTGAAGCGTTGTCCGCGGTGCTCAGCGGGGTCATAGATATACGTGCAGC
>JAYPJO010000043.1:0-2605 GCA_038128465.1 Gammaproteobacteria bacterium | reverse complement strand
TGCAGCCATTGAAAAAGCACAACTGGTCAGGGATCAGCAGGGTAAAAAGTGCATATTGTTTGTTGATGAAGTGCATCGCTTTAACAAATCCCAGCAGGATGCCTTTTTACCCTTCATTGAAGATGGTACTTTTATCTTCATTGGTGCCACCACTGAAAACCCTTCGTTTGAACTGAACAATGCACTGTTGTCCAGAGCCAGAGTCTATGTATTGAAAAGCCTGAGTCATGAGGCGCAGCTTGGAATTTTGCAACACGCCTTGCAGGATAAAGAGCGTGGATTGGGTGAACAGGGCCTGGAGTTGGATGATAGTCAGCAAAATGCCCTGGTGCAGTCAGCTGACGGCGATGCCCGCCGCTTACTCAATCTGTTGGAGCTGGCCGCGGAACTGGCCAATGCGGAGAACAAAAGCAGTCTCAGTGATGACGAAATGGCTCAGGTTATTCAGGCCGATACCCGGCGTTTTGACAAAGGTGGAGATGTCTTTTATGAACAGATATCCGCATTGCATAAAGCTGTACGCGGTTCTTCAGCTGACGCAGCTCTTTACTGGCTGTGTCGCATGCTGGACGGAGGATGTGACCCATTATATATAGCCCGCCGAGTGGTAAGAATGGCCAGCGAAGATATTGGTAATGCTGACCCCCGAGCCCTTGATATTGCACTGAGTGCATGGGATGTGCAGGAACGTCTGGGTAGCCCGGAAGGTGAACTGGCATTGGCGCAGGCCGTCATTTACATGGCCTATGCAGCCAAGAGCAATGCCAGCTACATGGCTTTCAAAGCTGCTATGGCGACAGTAAGGGAAGGCGAAAGTCATGAAGTGCCAATGCATATCCGCAATGCCCCCACAAGCCTGATGAAAGAGATGGAATACGGTGCAGATTATCGTTATGCCCATGATGCGCCGGAAGCCTACATTGCCGGCGAAAATTATTTTCCTGAGGAGCTAAAAGACAGACAGTTTTATTTTCCTACTGAACGCGGATTGGAAGCCAGGATAAAGGAAAAAATGGCTTATTTACGTAAGTTGGATGAAGACAGTGATTTTCTCAGGTATAAATAACGCAGTTCTTATGGAGTTACGATAGAATGCCCACCTAAAATTCAGGTCAGTACCAGATTTGATATTGAATTGCTGGCAAGATACGAACAAAAATCGAATTAGGGCAGTGTATCAGTTTGAATACACTGACAAGAAGATATGAGGGAAAATGTACTTTAATGAAGAGCCGTCCGAGGCAGGGATGCCGAGGCCGAGCGTACAAGGAAGTATTACCGCGTGCTCTGAATTAAAGTACGTTTCCCTGTTCATCTATGGAAGTAACGAAAGAAATTCAAACCAAGCTATTACCCGAATCAGATATTAATAAAAAGGTAAAACAATGTTGTCATATTTAGCAGTTGCTGCAGGCGGTGCTGTAGGCGCGCTGTCCCGGTACTTAATGTATAACACCTGGACCAGGCTGGCTGAAAATCAGTTTCCCTATATCACCTTGCTGGTTAATGTTATTGGTTCGCTGTTAATTGGCATTGTTTTTGTCCTGCTAGTCGAAAAAATTTATTTGAGTAGTGAATGGCGTAATGTCATCAGTATTGGCTTTCTTGGAGCCTTCACGACTTTTTCTACCTTTTCCATGGATGCCATAGGATTGATAGAGCAGGGACAGTTTCCCCTGGCTCTTGTCTACATAGTCTGCAGTGTCGTTATCTGCCTGCTGGCAGCCTGGCTGGGTTTGTCAGTGACACGATTGCTGGTTTAACAGTATAGAAACAAACAAAAGCACAGAAGCAAGGAACCATCATGCTTGATCCGAAATTAATCAGAACAGAACCCGAACAAATTGCAGAGAAACTGGCAATACGTGGTTACGTTCTGGATGTTGCAGAAATTAAAAAGCTGGAAGAGCGTCGCAAGTCCTTACAGGTTGAACCTGAACAGTTGCAAAATGAACGCAACACCCGTTCCAAAAATATTGGTAAAGCCAAGGCAGCTGGCGAGGATATAGAGCCCTTGTTACAGGAAGTTGAAAATTTCAAGGTGCAACTGGAAGAAAAAAAACAGGCGCTGACAGAAGTACAGTCTGCATTTGATGAGATTCTGCATACCATACCCAATCTGCCGGATGAAAAAGTGCCGGCAGGGGAAGACGAAAGCGCCAATGTGGAAATCAGACGCTGGGGTGAGCCTAAGCAATATGATTTTGAGGTGAGAGACCATCTGGACCTGGGTGAAAAAGGTGAGGCTCTGGATTTTGCCAGAGCAGTAAAGATAACGGGGTCCCGTTTTGTGCTGATGCGGGGAGAAATAGCCCGACTGCACCGGGCCCTTATACAGTTCATGCTGGATTTGCATGCTGAACAGCATGGCTATACTGAAGTTTATGTGCCATTCATGGTTAACAAGGAGACCTTGTTTGGTACCGGGCAATTACCCAAATTTGAGGAAGACCTGTTCAAGCTGGAAGGTGAGCAGGAATATTATCTGATTCCGACCGCTGAAGTACCGGTCACTAATATTACTCGTGATGAAATAATAGAAGCTGCAGAGTTGCCACTGAAATATGTTTGCCACACACCCTGTTTTCGCAGTGAAGCCGGAAGT
>JAYPJO010000042.1:9301-12009 GCA_038128465.1 Gammaproteobacteria bacterium | reverse complement strand
ATACTATACCCTCATCCCTTACATAGATGAGAGTATTTGCTGTCCCCAGATCAATCGACAGATCATTGGAAAACATGCCTCTTAATTTCTTTAACATATATTTCTTTAACTCTTATCGGACAAAATTCAATTTTTCCCTGTCGGAATACGCATTTTGTCGTAATCTTCCAGTATAATCGCTTTCCTGCACCAGTCAGTCAGTTTTTGCACTGCCTTACTGGTCTGTTTTCAGCTGCTATTTACTACAATTATCGGCTGCAATTAATTAAGCTTTTTAACTAAAATAGTGATTTAAATCGCCAGTATGTACCTGAATTTGCTTAAGAGCGATATCAAGGGTGCAACTCTAGCAATGACAACAACTTAGAGCAAGAATCAAATCTGTTTTGTCAGAACTATTTCACTATATGAGCCCATTTTGGCCATAATCAGGGTTTTGGAGAACAAAAATGTCTATTTCCGCGAATGATATTGCTTACATTGCAAATCTCGCCCGATTGCAACTCAGCGAAGCAGAACAGGAGGAAGCTGCTAAAAACTTTGAAAACATCCTCGCTTTGATAGACCAGATGCAAAATGCTGATACCGATCAACTAGAACCACTTTCACACGCCATAGAAACCTCTCAGCCTCTACGTGATGATATTGTTACTGAAACAAATCAACGCGACACACTGCAAAAAATTGCGCCAAAATGTGAACAGGGTTTATATCTGGTGCCAAAGGTTATCGAATAGTCAAACAGCAGAAGCACCAGGAAAATGACTAACATGTTTAAATCAGGTATCGCGGAAATATCCCGTTCTCTCGCTGCTGGTGAATACTCCAGTGAAGAAATCACTGCGGCTTATCTTACACGCATCAGGGAAAAAGACAGCGCACTCAATTCCTATATCACTATCTGTGAAGAAATGGCTATGGATCAGGCCCGGACAGCTGATACAAGTCGGGCACAAGGAGATGTTCATCCACTAAATGGCGTACCGATAGCGCATAAGGATATTTTTTGTACAAGCGGTATAAAAACCTCATGCGGCTCTAAAATGCTGGATAATTTTATTTCGCCTTACAATGCTACTGTGGTCGAAAACTTCAATCAGGCCGGCCTGGTTACGCTCGGCAAAACCAATATGGATGAATTCGCGATGGGTTCATCCAATGAAACTAGTTATTACGGAACGGTCCATAATCCCTGGAATAAAGAACTGGTACCCGGAGGTTCATCAGGTGGATCTGCTGCTGCAGTTGCAGCGCATTTATGCCCGGCGGCCACAGCAACTGATACTGGCGGTTCGATTCGCCAGCCTGCGGCATTTTGTGGTTTGACTGGGTTAAAACCAACCTATGGGAGGGTTTCCCGTTGGGGCATGATTGCCTTTGCCTCCAGTCTGGATCAGGCTGGTGTACTGACCAGGTCAGCGGAAGACGCAGCGCTTTTGCTCAACTTGATGGCTGGACATGATGATAAAGATTCCACTTCCATAAATATTGCTACTGAAGATTACACGGCCAATTTAAACCAGCCACTGGCCGGTTTGAAAATTGGTATACCCGTTGAACATTTTGCTGAAGGCCTGGATGCCGACCTTGAGCAAAAAATCCGTAACGCCATTAATGAATATGAAAAACTGGGGGCAACTGTTAAAGATATCAGTTTACCCAACAGCCATTTATCGGTTTCCGCCTATTATGTTATTGCGCCAGCTGAGGCTTCTGCGAACCTGTCACGTTATGACGGGGTTCGATACGGTTACCGCTGTAAAGACCCGGTAGACCTCGCAGACCTGTACAAGCGCTCACGCAGTGAAGGATTTGGCACTGAAGTCAAACGTCGCATCATGATGGGAACTTATGCTCTGTCGGCGGGTTATTACGATGCCTATTATATTAAAGCCCAGAAAATAAGGCGCCTGATCAAAAATGATTTTGATGCCGCCTTCAAAGAAGTCGATGTAATCATGGGGCCAACTTCACCCCATACCGCATTTAAAATTGGTGCACAGACCAACGATCCTGTGACCATGTACCTGGAAGATATTTATACAATTGCCGTAAATTTGGCTGGTTTGCCCGGTATATCTATCCCGGCTGGCATTGTTAATAAATTACCTGTTGGACTGCAAATTATTGGCAGGAATTTTTCTGAATCCCAATTACTGAACATTGCCCATCAGTATCAACAAGTCACTGACTGGCACACAATGACTCCGGAGATATAGACATGGAATGGGAAACAGTTATCGGGCTTGAGGTCCACGTACAATTGGCGACACAATCCAAACTTTTCTCCGGTTCAAGTAAAGCATTTGGAGCCGAGCCCAATACCCAGGCTAATATCTATGATCTTGCTCTGCCTGGAACCCTGCCTATACTGAATCGGGAAGCCCTAAAAATGGCCGTCAAATTCGGACTGGCTATAGATGCAGAAATTGGCATGAAATCAGTTTTTGATCGCAAAAATTATTTTTATCCGGATTTACCCAAGGGGTATCAGACCAGTCAGCTGGATTTTCCTACTGTGGGGAAGGGCTCACTGGAGGTCACACTGGATGATGGCAACACTAAAACCATTGGCATTACGCGAGCACATATGGAAGAAGATGCCGGTAAATCCCTGCATGAAGATTTTCATGGTGAATCAGGAATCGATCTAAACCGTGCCGGGACTCCCTTATTGGAAATAGTTTCGGAACCGGAAATTCGTAGTG
>JAYPJO010000042.1:1886-9291 GCA_038128465.1 Gammaproteobacteria bacterium | reverse complement strand
TGCTACCGAAGCTGTTGCCTATCTAAAAAAACTGCATAGCCTCGTCAGATACCTTGGAATTTCTGATGCCGATATGTCAAAAGGCAACATGCGTTGTGATGCCAATGTTTCAGTGCGTCCAAAAGGTGAAAGTGAATTTGGTACCCGTACTGAAATTAAAAACATTAATTCATTCAGGTTTGTCGAAAAAGCCATCAATATAGAGGTGGAACGACAGATCGATCTACTGGAAGATGGTGGCAGAGTCGTTCAGGAGACGCGCCTGTATGATTCAGATAAAGATGAAACACGGTCCATGCGCAGCAAGGAAGTCGCCAACGATTACCGCTATTTCCCAGAGCCGGACCTGTTGCCGATTATTATTGATGATGCTTTTGTTGAAGAAATTCGAGCAACACTGCCTGAACTACCTGATGCAAAACGCCAGCGTTTTATGGACGAATACAGTCTCAGCGAATACGATGCCCTGGTACTGGCAAACGATCTCGATACAGCCAATTATTTTGAAGCTGTTGTTACTGCCTGTGGTAATGCCAAATTGTCTGCCAACTGGGTCAGTGTTGATCTGCAGGCTTACCTGAATGAAGCAGAGCTGCCCATCAGCGAAAGCAGCATTTCACCCGAACAGTTAGGTGGATTGATTAACAAAATAATTGACAACACCATCTCTTCAAAAATTGCCAGGACGGTATTCGAAGCCATGCTGGGCGGTGAAGGAGATGCTGAAACTATTATCGAAGCTAAAGGTCTTAGGCAGGTCACCGACAGCAGTGAAATAGAAGCCATGGTTGATGTAGTTATTGACGAAAACCCTGAACAGGTTGAACAGTATCGCGCTGGCAAAGAGAAAGTTTTCGGTTTCTTTGTCGGCCAGATCATGAAAGCCTCAAAAGGTAAGGCAAACCCAGCTCAGGTAAATCAGATACTCAAAGACAAGTTAGCCGGATAATATTTATTCGCTGGCCTGCAGGAACTATTATGAAAACAGAGAAAAAAACCGGTGCTGATAGGACCCAACCCGCAGTCAGGGATGAGTGGTGGAGTGATGAACGTATCAAAAGCTTTCTGACTCTGGACACCGCTGCCAATGAAGCCCCGGACTTTCATATTCTCAGTAAGGCCTACCGCGGCATGGTTGCAGAAGCCTTTGGCCGCTTTATAACTTTCTTTGTGAAAGATGGTCGCAATATCAATGAAAGAAATTATCGTGGTGAGACTATTCTTAAAATTGTGTCAGAACATCGCAATTCAGAGGATTATGCTGAAATTCTGAGAAAAGCCGGCGCTGAATCCTAACGACGCTTGTTGTGCCTGCCTTTGTTCTTGTCGTAATCCTTATCACTTTTAAATTTTGAAGACCGACTAAATGCAGGAGGCTCCTGTAACAGGGATTCTTCAGGATGTTCACAATCCAGTTTCATGCCGATTTTCTCCTCAATATCCGGCAACATGAATGAATCATCTTCACAGGCAAAGGAAACCGATGTGCCTTCAGCACCTGCCCTGCCAGTACGACCAATTCTGTGTACATAGTCTTCGGCTTCAATAGGCAAAGTGAAATTGACGACATGGCTGATGTCATCAATATGTAGCCCCCTGCCTGCAACGTCCGTGGCCACCAGCACCTGGATATTGGCCGTGCGAAAATTTTCCAGTGTTCGCACTCTTTTCTGCTGTGCAATTTCACCGGTGAGCAGTCCGGTTTCTATACCATTTCTATGCAGATTATCTGCCAGTTTGCGTGCCTGATCACGACGATTGGTAAATACGATAACACGATCACTGCCCTCTCTTTTTATCAGGTTGTAAAGTAATTTGTATTTTTCCTCAGTAGTAACCAGGTACACTTTCTGATCGACATTTTCAGTCGTTTCGTATTCAGACTCGACCTCGATCCGAATCGGATCAAGCGCCCATCGCTCAGCCAGGCTTCTAATATCATCAGTAAAAGTCGCACTATAGAGCATGGTCTGGCGATACTGTTTTTTTGGACAGGCAGCTATTATCTGACGCACCTGAGGAATAAATCCCATGTCCAGCATGCGGTCTGCTTCATCAATAACCAGTATTTCAATATAACTCAGATCAATTTTTTTACTGCTGACAAAATCTATTAAGCGCCCCGGTGTAGCTACCACGATATCAACAATATTTTTTTCCAGTTGATCCTGTTGCTTCTGATAATCAATACCGCCAACCAGAGTCTGCACATGTAAATCCGTATATTTTGTCAGCGCATGAGCATCCTTGGCGATCTGCATGACCAGTTCTCTGGTTGGTGCAATCACCAACGCTCTGGGCTCGGCAACATAACGTTCTTCAGAAATCGGACTTTTTAACTGGTCATTGATGATAGTCGTTAAAAAAGCAGCTGTTTTACCGGTACCGGTCTGCGCCTTACCTGTTACATCATGACCCTCCATGGTTACCTGTAAACTTTGCGCCTGTATAGGTGTACAAAATTCAAAGCCAAGATCTGCAAAGGCCTTCAGTAATTCTGGTGGCAAATCAAATTCAGTAAAACGAGGTAGCTTGTCGTTGCTGGAGTTGCTTTCTGACAGGGTTTGCTGATTTTGTTTTTTTATCGCGCTTTCTTCTTCAATCACGATTTATCTGAGTCTTAAATTATTTGAAAACATTTATGGAGCGGCATCATAGCATAGCTGCCAGCTGAGATTGAGGAAAAGCAAAGGAGTTTTATTGATAAAAAAGGGAAGCATGAACACATGCTTCCCTTTATTCTGATTAAAAGAAGGTTCTTCAGGCAGGCCAGTAAAAACTTAGAAAGCTGCTAAACCGGTCTTTCAGATTTTATTATTCGCCCTCAGGCAACTGGCAGTATAAAGACAATTTGTTACCAACCGGATCTCTTAAATAGGCACCATAGGCATTACCTGGTGCATTAGGTCTTTTCCCTGGCTCGCCTTCATCGGTACCGCCATTAGCGAGTCCCGCAGCGTAAGCCGCATCAACAGCTTCTTTATCAGCTGCTGCAAAGCCAATCGTGCCACCATTGGCGTGGGTTGCTGGCTCGCCATTGGCCGGTTTCAGCACAAGAAAAGTACCATCATTATGTGAGTACATGCAGCCATTTTCACCAAACATATTTCCTTCTGCAGCACCAAGTGCACCAAGTAAGGCATCATAAAATACTTTAGATTGAGCAACATCATGGGCGCCAACACAGATATGGGTATACATAGTCAAGTTTCCTTAATCAATTCAGTTAACAAACTGCGGCAGTATATAGAAAAGTTTTTTAAAGTAAAATCTACTCGGCTTGTTGGTAATGGTTCAGTTTGGATTTCATTTATTAAATTCATAGAAGTTCAGGGGAAAGTACTTTTATTCGGAGCACGCTGTAAATACATCCCTGTACGCTCGGCCTCGGCATCCCTGCCTCGGACGGATCCTAATAAATGTACATTTCCCCTTATATCTTCATATGGGGAAAATCAAACTGAACCATTACTTAGTTGTTTCAAAGTGCACTATAAACATGCTCACCATTAACGACTGTCAATAGCACCTGGGTCTCACCCACATCAGTAATTGGCACGTCAAATATATGCCTGTCCAGCACAATAAAGTCAGCTTTTTTTCCAGGTACCAGACTACCGCTCACATCGGCATCTTTATCTGCGATAGCGCCATTGATGGTGAAGATTCTGACAACCGTCTCTAGATCAACAGCCTCATCAGTCCAGCCGACTGTCGGGTCTTGTCCAGTCGGGTCCATGCGAGTCACCATGGCCTCCATACCCATCCAGGGATTGGGTGATGGAACCACTGGCCAGTCGGAACCATAAGTAACCAGTGCGCCTGATTCATACAGACTCCGTGTCTGCCAGAATAAATGACGGCCTTCACCCAGCAGCGGCCTGAGGTCACCCAGAGCTGCCGGGTACCACAAATTTGGACCCATTTCCGGAGCAACATTAAGCTCATTAAAACGCAGCAGATCATCAGGATGAATCATTTCGGCATGAGACACTTCATGAATAAGTTCTGATTCGGCATTCGCTTCACGTGCTGCCTCAAAAGCATTTAATGCCATGCGTACTGAAGCATCACCTGTAGCATGAATCTTGATAGTTAAACCCTGAGCATCAAGTTCAACGACATCCTCAATTAATTCATCAGCTTCAAGCATGGTGTAACCACGATAATCATCACCATATTCTTCAGTAGGCATATACGGTTCAATTAATGCTGCAGTATAGGTCGGCGGAATACCATCCAGCATGATTTTTATAAAATCAGTATCTAGAAATTCGCTGGTATGTGCCCCACGATTGGCAATAGTTGCTAACTCAGTAGCATGAGATTCTGACCAGGCACTTTTCCATGCCAGGCTGGATTTAACGCGCGCTTTAAGAGCATCCTGCTGGTCCAATTCGACATAAGCAGCAAGCGAACTGGCAATTGTAAGGGCATCTTTATAGGTAGTAATGCCAACTTGAACCATTTGATCGATTGCCCAGCTAATTGCCGCTTTATAATTTTCTGTTGTGTATTCATCGACTGCTTTCTTGTAATTATAGGCAGCGTTGTCAAGCAATATTCCAGTCGCTTCATTTGTATTCAGGTCATGGATTATTGCACCCCCATTAGGGTCGGGTGTGTCATTATCTATAGCCAATAAATCCAATGCCCTGCTATTAAGCCAGGCGTTATGAACAGACCAGTCCATAAAAAATACCGGATTATCCGGGGCAATCTCATCCAGAATGGTTTTTGGCAAGACATCTTCTGTAAAATAACTGTCAAACCATTGACCTCCAGTTATCCATGCTCCGGGTTCAACCTCGGCCAGGCAGCCTGATATGATTTCAAGAGCTTCTTCCAGTACTGTCGTTCGAAAACTGCACTCAAACAGCTCAGTAATACCGGCATCGACTGGATGGGCATGAGTATCATGTATCCCCGGCATGACCATTCGACCACCAAGGTCAGTTGTAAGCGTATCTGGACCGGCCAGAACTTCTATATCCTCAGCACTGCCCAGAGCCAGGATTTCACCATTCCTGACCGCCATGGCTTCAACCCAGGGTTGAGCTTCATTGACTGTATAAATCCGGGCATTGGTATATATTTCGTCAGCAACTGATTGCTGATCAATAGAACTGGTTTCAGCACTGCTTTGCGAAATATCCGCTTCCTGGCCACAGGATGTCAGAACGACCATGCTGCCAAATAGCAGCGCATATAAAATAGTGTTATTTGTTTTATGCATAATTAATTTTCTTGTCAGTATCAGTTTCAGTATTCAATGATGTATCAATAAAAAGTTTACTCTAGCTATGCCGGATTACACAAAGGACAGTCTTTGTTGATTTCCAGGTTCATTTCACGCCATTGCATGGTCGCTGCATCCAGGATTAGCAGGCGTCCGCTGAGGACCTCACCGATCGCGCAGATCAGCTTAATGCATTCCAGAGCCTGCATAGCGCCGATTATGCCAACCAGCGGAGCAATCACACCGCTTTCAGAGCAACTGAGTGCTAATTCGCTGTCAGCATCATACAGACATTGGTAACAGGGGCTATCAGACTGCCGATGATCAAAAACAGTCAGCTGTGCTTCCATTCGTATTGCGGCACCGGATACCAGTGGCAACTTGTGGTGTTTACAGAATTTATTCATATGTAGACGTGTCTTGAGGTTGTCACTGCAATCCAGCACAACATCTGCTTTACCAATTTCAGCGTTCAGAGTTTCACCCTGCAGGCGTTCTGCCAGGGCTGTAACTGAAATCCCGGGATTCAGCTGCAGCATGTTTTCTTTTAATGATGCGACTTTACTCAGGCCAATGGAACTACTGTGGTGTGCGATCTGACGTTGCAAGTTACTGAGATCAACTCTGTCGTCATCAGCCAGGGTAATCTGACCAACACCGGAACTGGCCAGGTACATTGCTGCAGGACATCCCAGTCCGCCTGCACCAACAATCAGAACACGGGCAGCCAGTAACTTTTCCTGACCAGCCACATCCAGATCTGGCAGCATGATCTGTCGGCTGTACCTTAGTAATTCGTCGTCATTCATTAGAATTTTAACGCTATATAACCCCTTTATTCACATGACTGAAAACCGGAACTGATACAGCTGGCAGTCTGATTGTGTGCCAGCATTAATTGTTCAGCATCCAGATTTGTTGCCAGCAACTGTCGCCGATTTTCAGCTTGTGCATGTTCCAGTTCGCTGGCTGCTGCAAACCAGACATAGGCCTGCACCAGATTTTGTGCTATTCCTTCACCTCTTTCATACATCTCCCCCAGCGCATAAAACGCCCTGGCATGGCCTTGCTGAGCAGCTTTGCGTAACCAGCGCAGGCCCATAAAGTCGTTCTCTGGTGCTCCGATCCCGGCGGCAATCAATATACCAGTCATATACTCGGCTTCCACCCAGGTTTGTTCTGCTGAAAGAATATACCAACGGAAGGCTTCATTATCGTTTGCTGGCACACCTTCACCATAACGATAAATATCACCGAGCACATATTGGGCCTGGGGATCATTGCCCGCTTCGGCAGCCTGTAAAAACCAGTAAAGGGCCTGGTCCATGTCCTGCTCGATACCATCACCCAGGCGATACATTTGCGCCAGATTAAATTGCGCAGCTATATGACCCTGGACGGCTGCCTGCTCATACCAGAATGCGGCCAGAACAAGATCCCTGTCGACCTCCTGGCCATTATCAAGAAACAGCCCAAGTAGATATTGCGATTCAGCATCGCCCTGCTCAGCCTGTTGCCGGATTTCAGCAAAATCCACATCCTGTGCATTAAGCAATACCGACCACAACACCAGGATCAGCCAATTCAGGTTAATGAACGCTTTCATCATTTATCCGGTTTACCGGCGTGCCATGCTTGCCCTGTCATGACCTGCCAGATCTTTATGGGTTTCAATTGCATTGTACCCTGATTGTTCCAGCATTTGCCGCACTGAACTACCCTGCTGATAGCCATGCTCCAGCAAAATAAACCCATCCGCTTTCAGATAGGCTCTGGCGTGCTTGATGATCTGCTGTAAATCTGCCAGACCATTCTCATCAGCAACCAGCGCCTGTTGTGGCTCGAAACGCACATCACCCTGTGATAAATGCGAATCTGCCGGATCAATATAAGGCGGGTTTGCAAGAATGGCGTCGTACTGAAGATCACCCAGGGCTTCGGTCCAGCTACCCTGACGGAAATCGATATTGTTCAGTTTCAGTTTATCAGCATTTAGCCTGGCCACCGATAAGGCGGCCTCACTTAGATCTGTCGCTACAATTTGGCAATTTGGACGTTCAGATGCCAGTGCTGTCGCAATAGCGCCAGAACCCGTACCCAGATCAGCCAGAAGATGTTTAGTGTCATCCAGCTGTTCCAGGGTCAGCTCGACCAGTAGTTCAGTTT
>JAYPJO010000042.1:0-1876 GCA_038128465.1 Gammaproteobacteria bacterium | reverse complement strand
TCGAGCAAATTCGATCGCGATCCCGGCAACTGCTTCAGTTTCAGGACGTGGGATCAGCACATCGGGATTAACAGTAAGATCAAAATTCCAGAAGGCCTGTTTACCCAGCAGATAAGCAATGGGGTGTCCCGCTTTTCTTTTTTCTAACAGTGCTGAAAAAGCCGCTGTCTCTGAATCACTTAAATCATATTCCGGCCAGGTTATTAGAAACTCCCTGTCTCGTTTGATGGTATGTGCCAGTAGCAGTTCAGCGTCAAGAGCCGGGGTGGCACTGTGATCAATCTGGACCCTGGCTAAACTTAAGGCTTCATGGATTTGCACGCGGTGGGATTATATCCGGGATCAGGAAGCCAGCTCTGCAAGCTGATCAGCCTGATGTTTATTTAACAGGGGTTGAATGACGTCACTGAGATCCCCTGCCATGACATCATTTAACTTGTACAGGGTTAACTTGATGCGGTGGTCGGTGATACGGCCATCGGGATAATTATAGGTGCGTATTTTTTCAGAACGATCACCACTGCCAACTAGATTACGCCTGGCATCAGACTGCTCCTGGTGCTGCTCGGCTTCGGCACTGGCCTGGAGCTTGGCCTGCAACAATGCCATGGCTTTGGCCTTGTTTTTATGTTGTGAGCGCTCGTCCTGGCACTCAACCACAATACCCGTCGGCAAATGTGTAAGCCTGATGGCTGAATCTGTTTTGTTCACATGCTGACCACCGGCACCACTGGCGCGGAAAGTATCAACCCGCAAATCATTCTTGTTAATTTCAATTTCTTCAATATCTTCAACTTCAGGCATGACCGCTACGGTACAGGCTGATGTATGAACCCGGCCCTGGGTCTCGGTTTCCGGCACACGCTGCACCCGGTGAGCACCTGATTCAAACTTCAGGTTAGCATAGACATTTTTACCTTCAACACGGGTAATAATTTCCTTGTAACCGCCATGTTCTCCTGGTCTTTCACTGATAATTTCTATTTTCCAGCCCTGGTTCTCTGCATAGCGTGAATACATGCGAAACAGGTCTCCGGAAAATATTGCCGCTTCATCGCCACCCGTACCAGCACGAATTTCCAGGAACACATTACAGCTGTCCTTGGGATCCTTAGGTAATAAAAGTTTTTGCAGCTCCATTTCCAACTGCTCAATTTTTTCAATGGCAATAGCCGCTTCTTCATTGCCCATCTCGCGCAAGTCAGGGTCACTGTCTTTTTGCATGACCTGGGCTTCAGCCAGGTCAGCTTGAACCTGAACAAAATCCTGATAGTTTTTAACCACAGGTTCCAGTTCAGCATATTCCATTGAGTAAGATCGAAACTTATCCTGATCCGCGATAATTTCTCCATCACTTAACAGCCCTTCCAGCTCTTCATAACGGTCTTTCAAATTATCCAGTTTTTCCAGTATCGATTCTTTCATGCAGTTAACTACCAGGTGAATTGCACCTTTATTTATTCATTATCAGCTTTATGGTCAAGCTGCAGTTCAAACAACTCCTGCGCCAGTTCAATCAGTTCATCCCTGCCTTCAGCGCTGGCCTTCTTCATCTGTACGCTAGGTGAATGTATAAGTTTATTGGTCAGCAAGCGTGCCATATTACTCAACACTGATTCGGCGCTTTCACCTTTTTCCAGGGCTTTCAGAGCTTTATCCAGCTCAGAGTCGCGAATAGATTCTGCTTTGTCACGAAACACTTTCAGACTGGACACGATATCCAGAGAACGTTGCCTGTGCTGAAAATCCTGAACACCCTGTTCAATAATCTGCTCTGCTTCAAAAGCGGCTGTCTGGCGGCTTTGAACATTACTGTCTATGACTTCTTTTAAATCATCAACACTGTACAAATACACATCAGCAAGCTCACCTACTT
>JAYPJO010000041.1:11150-12125 GCA_038128465.1 Gammaproteobacteria bacterium | reverse complement strand
GTATGGGGTTTCTCGTTGTATCCAAAATATTTCTTCGTCAGTTGTAGGGCATCTGTAAAATAAAGATGGAGATTAAAAAAACAATTATAGGTCTAATTGTGCTTCACTTTGCACTTATAAGGTAACAGGTTTAATCAGGTAGATTCATGGTCATCTGGCTAGTGGGAGTAGTTTGTTTTGTGCTTGGCCTCGTTGCTGGTGCATTTATTTTCAAGCAGTTTTTATCAGATGCTGCCAAAGTTAAAAACCTGACTGAAGAGCTGGATCAGCTGACTGAAACCCCTACTGATTATAAGCAAAGTGTCCATTCCCATTTTGAAAATACGGCACAGTTAATCAACAAGCTCACAATAAGTTATCGCGAAGTCTATGAACGTCTGGCCCGTGATGCTGATATTCTGTGTTCAGAAGATGTCTCCAGCCAGCTGGCATTAACCCGGCAAAGCTCTGATCTGCTTGGTTCTGAATCACAAAATGGCCTGAATGAAAAAATAGATGATTTATTCCCGCCCCAAGATTATGCGACCAAATCTAATCCAAACCAGAAAGGCGGGCTTGCTGCAGATTATGGCCTTGCTAAAAAGGAAGACCCTGAGACTCACTAGCTGATTCTTTCCAAACTGCCTTATTTCCGCTTTACTTTACATTTCCGGCTCTGATTTCAGCCCCCTTACAATCACTTTAAACGCCCTTATTTAATTTGGGTTTTAGCGTCGCTTAATTTATACTACGCGCCCATTTTTGGTGATCTGCGCCAGATTTCTAGTTTTAATTATTCTCTATGACAGAACACAGACTGACACACCTCAAGCAGCTTGAGGCGGAAAGTATTCACATAATCCGGGAAGTGGCTGCCGAATTCGACAACCCAGTAATGCTTTACTCGGTTGGCAAGGATTCAGCGGTTATGTTGCATCTGGCCCTGAAAGCTTTTTATCCTGGCAAACTGCCTTTCCCGTTGCTTCACGTTGATAC
>JAYPJO010000041.1:3505-11140 GCA_038128465.1 Gammaproteobacteria bacterium | reverse complement strand
GGGCCTAGATTTATTGGTCTACATTAACCAGGAAGGTGTAAATGCCGGTGTAGGCCCCTTCACGCATGGCAGCCAGAAACATACTGATATCATGAAAACCCAGGCTCTGAAACAGGCGCTTGATAAATATAAATTTGATGCCGCATTTGGTGGCGCCCGACGTGATGAAGAAAAATCCCGCGCCAAGGAAAGGGTCTATTCATTCCGTGACAAGAATCACCGCTGGGATCCAAAAAACCAAAGGCCGGAGCTCTGGAATATCTACAATGGCAAAGTTAACAAAGGCGAAAGCATTCGTGTTTTCCCGCTCTCCAACTGGACTGAACTGGATATCTGGCAATACATTCATCTCAACGATATCGACATTCCGACCCTGTATTTTGCTGATGAACGACCGGTCGTAAATTATGAAGGCGTCGACATCATGGTAAACGATGATCGTATACCAGATGAATTAATGAATGATGTGCAGATGAAAACAGTTCGTTTCCGCACTCTGGGCTGCTACCCTTTGACCGGCGCCGTTGAATCACAGGCAACCACACTACCTGAAATTATTCAGGAAATGTTGCTGACTACAACCTCTGAGCGCCAGGGTCGTCTGATTGACAGTGATCAGTCTGGTTCCATGGAAAAGAAAAAACGCGAAGGCTACTTCTAGTAGCAACAATCTAGTAGCAACAAATAGAACAGTAAATTACCCTTATGTCACATCAATCAGATTTAATCAGTACCGATATCGATGCCTATCTGGCGCAGCATGAGAGGAAGGAATTACTTCATCTGTTGACCTGCGGCAGTGTTGATGATGGTAAAAGCACACTGATTGGCCGCCTGCTTCATGATTCCAAAATGATCTATGAAGATCAGCTGGAAGCCATAAAATCCGACAGTGTTAAATCCGGCACTACGGATAATGAATTCGATCTGGCCTTGCTGGTTGACGGTCTCCAGGCTGAGCGGGAACAAGGTATTACCATCGATGTAGCCTACCGCTATTTTTCAACGGCTAAGCGAAAATTCATCATCGCGGATACTCCGGGACATGAGCAATACACACGCAACATGGCAACCGGTGCTTCAAATTGTGAGTTGGCTATTATTTTGATAGATGCCCGGCATGGTGTACAAACCCAGACCCGTCGCCATACCTTTATCGCTTCTTTACTGGGAATAAAACATATCATCGTTGCCATCAATAAAATGGATTTGATGGATTTCAGCGAAGATGTTTTTAATCAAATCAAGCAGGATTACATTGATTTCACCACAGAGCTGAACACCGGCGAACTTTATTTCATCCCGATATCTGCACTTAACGGAGATAACGTCGTGAATGCCAGTGAAGAAACGCCCTGGTACGATGGTGAAACCCTGATGTGGATGCTGGAAAATGTCAAAATTTCTGCAGACAGGAATTTTGAAGACTTCCGCTTCCCGGTTCAGTACGTTAATCGTCCGAATCTGGATTTCAGAGGGTATTGCGGCACAATAGCCTCCGGCATAATTCACAAGGGTGACGAAATAGTTGCCCTGCCATCAGGAAAAAGCAGCACTATTAAATCGATTGTGACCTATGATGAAGAGCTCGAACAGGCCTTCATGCCCATGGCCATAACACTGACCCTGGAAGATGAAATCGATATCAGTCGTGGTGACATCATCGTGCACGCCGATAATCTGCCATCTTCAAGAAGTACTTTTTCAGCCAATATCGTCTGGATGAATGAATCACCACTGTTAACTGGCAAGCAATATGAATTCAAACAGGGTGCAAAAACCACCAGCGGCATTATCAGTAACATCCAGCACAAGGTTGATGTAAATACCCTGGAATCCAGCCCGACACCTTCACTGGAACTCAATGAAATTGGCCTGTGTGACATTGAATTATCCGAAGAGATTCATTTCGACTCTTACCTCCAGAACCCCAATACTGGTGCTTTTATTATCATTGACCGCCTGAGTAATGTCACCGTAGGGGCTGGCATGATAGAAACGAGCGCTAAAAAGAAACGCCGACATGTCGAAAGCTCGGGTACTCACGTTACTACCTCAGAGCGTGCGGCACGGTATGGTCAAAAACCGGTTACCGTGATGTTTGTCGGTATCTCTGGTTCCGGTAAATCGACATTGGCGCATGCGCTGGAACGTCGCCTGTTTGATATGGGCCGAATAAGTACCATTCTCGATGGTAAAAGTATGCGTCTGGGCATCAGCAAGGATTTGCCACATGATGCTGAAGGTCGTGCCGAAAATCTGCGGCGCAGTGCTTATATCGCAAAATACCTGAATGACTCAGGTTTTATCTGTTGTGCCGCTTTTGTTGCGCCCAATGCCGACTCACGTGAGCATATGGCTAGTGTTATTGGTGAAGACAATTGTATCGTGGTTTATCTGAACCCTCCCCTGGAAGTCTGCAAGCAAAGAGATCCCAGCGGGATATACGCAGCTGAAGGCAATGTCGAAACCGGCACTGTTCCCGGAGTTTCATTTCCCTATGAAGATTGGGAAAACCCCAGTCTGATATTGCCTACCCATGAACTGGATGTGGATGAATGTATTGACCGCGTCGTCAATGTCTTGAAGGAACAATCTATCCTCTAGTAAAAAGTAGAGGTAGTGCGGTTGTCACTTACCCGGCTATAAATACAACATTATTTAGAATATTACAGCAATGACCTTAACGTGGCCATGCTGGCTGAATAGTAAGTATTGCCGAAAAGTATCAAATGATTCAGCTCATGATAAAGCTGGTAAAGTCTGAAGCGTTTTTCATAACCTTCTGCAAATGGCCAGATTTCAGCATAAGCAGCTTCACAGCTTGCACCAAAACCACCAAATAATCGCATCATGCCAAATTCGGCTTCACGATGACCGTAATAGCAGGCCGGGTCAAATATAACAGGCGCCCCATTTTCATCGGCCATGGCATTACCGGACCATAAATCCCCATGCAGCAGAACTGCATCTTCACTAACCGCTTCCAGATAATTATCCAGCTGATCCATCAACAAACTGGCCAGCTGTATCAGGTTGTCATTGATTCCCAGACTCTGGCCAAGCAGTTTTATTTGCGGCTCGAGTCGATTCTCGCGCCAGAATGCTAACCAGTCATCTTGCAGGGAATTAATTTGCAAACTGGTGCCAAGATAATTATCGCAATGAAAGCCAAACTGGCTTTGTCTGGTTTGCTGATGCATCAGCGCCAGGTTACGACCCAGCTGTTCCTGCCAGTCAGAAGCCCTTGCACCCTGCTGAATATATTCGGTAACCAGAAATTCATCGCTGCATAGCAACGGTACGGGAACCCTGATTGTATTTGTCATTGCCATAAGCTGCAGAGCTTCAAATTCAATGGGAAAAGTGTCTGCAGGAATGGTTCCAGACTGAAATTTTAGCAAATAGTCAGAACCGCTATTCAGTCCGATGCGATAAACCTGGTTTATACTGCCCCCTGCTAGTATTTCCTGGTCAGTAATGTGTACTTCCTGCCCGAATAATTGACTCAGGCTTTCTGCAACCTGTTCTAACATGACGTATCACACTCGATTATTCTTTCGATTAGCCAAAAAAAAGAGAGCCTGTGCCCTCTTTTTATAACGCAGTTTAAAATCAAAATATATTAAAATTCGGTACCAACAGTGACATAAAGACTTGCCGGCTCACCAACAAAATACCGATCTCCGACAAAACTTGTCCAGTCAGCCCGTTCTGCATACTCGATATCAAAAAGGTTGGTGATACGTGCAGCAAAATACCAGTTATTATTGGATTGATACTGATAGCGCAGGTTCACCAGGTCATGGCCTTCATACCTGTTAAGATTGGTTTCATTGGTATAGTAATCACCCATATGCACCCACTCCAACTGAGTACTGTTATTTTCATTAATTGCCCAGCGTAACTGCACGTTTCCAGTTAGATTTGGAGCCGTATCAATATCATTCCCATCAATTGCAACAGTAACCCCCAGCGGAGCAATGTTAGCCCCATAGGTGTGATCAGCATAACTTGCTACCACGCTTAACTGCAGTGAGTCAGTCAAATAGAACAGTGAATTGAGTTCTATACCCTGATGATCCGTTTCGCCACCACTGACATTGCTGCGACTGCTGTCCTGGAAAATCACATTGTCTTTTTCCATCCAGTACGCAACCAGGCTGTAGGACATATTATCCCTTGCCGCCCGGTAACCGATTTCAAAACTGTTGACTTCTTCGGAATCCAGATCAGCCACTGACTGATTTACCTGCAGACGATACATTTCAGTCGCCTGGGGCGCCCTGAATGCAGTCGATGCATTGACAAAGACTTGCTGAGTCGCATCAAAATCGTGAATCCAGCCCAGCTGGAAAGTAGCATTATTGAAGTCATCACTGCGATCGACTGGTCGACTGTAGCGGCAGGTGCCAGCCGGATTAAATGCCGAAGGAGTACACGAACTGCCATCTTCAGCAGTATTGCCATCAATCATCTTGTTATCATATTCATAATCCAGAATTTCATATCGAATACCCAGGCTGAACTGATTTTGCTCAGAGGGCTGAAACTTAAACTGTACGTAAGGAGAAATCAGCTGGGCGTCGATATCGTAATCATACTGACGTCCGGCAGGAAAAGAGCCGAAACCACCAACCTGGGTCTGTCGTAAATAACCCTCAGTCATTTCCAGATCAAGTCCGGCTATCCATTCCATATCACTGGTCAGCATACTGCTGTACATACTCTGCAGACCAAAGGAGTTATGGCCATTTTCCTCAGTCGGTGTTCCCGGTAAAAAATGCATCAGGAACTCCATATCAGTGTCCCTGTAATATGGCGTCAGCATCCAGCTGGCGCCACTGTCGAATTGACCTTCTATCCGGCTATGCAGTCGATAACTGTAAGCATCGCGGTAGGCTTCAGGATTTCCATTGGTTTTTTGCAAGGCATTATCTTTATAAGCATCTGTACCTACCAGGTAGCCGGCTGTCTCCTGGTTTAAATTAGTAGCAGCAAAAACTGTAGTTACCGTTACATCACCTGTGTATCGGTGTGCCAGATTTAATTTTTGCTGGCCAAACCCTGAGTCATCCTTGTAACCATCATCATTGGCCCCATTGAAAAAGGTGCCGAATGCATGATCGCCACTTTGCATGTTATAGCCAAAGTTAAGACGCCCGTAACCGTGGGGACCAAAATCCAGTGATACGTCACCGCCAGGTTCACCCAGAGTCGGACTGATAATATTAATGGCACCATGCAGAGCATTTACACCATAAAGAATACTGCCTGGACCACGAACTATTTCTATGGCTGAAGCCTGCTCGGTATTGGCTTCAAATAACTGGTTTACATTACAAAATCCGGCAGCACGCAGCGGTATGCCATCCTGGGAGGTCTGAAATGCACCACAACTTCCTGCGCCGGTAAGAACCGGTGAACGGATTCCCAGCAGAGACTCCTGACCATTACCCCGGTTAAACACTACGCCGGGAATCGAATTCAAGACTTCTCCTACATGGACATGCTTTATGGTATTGAGATAGTCGGAGTCAACTGAGTAAATACTGGCTGGGATTTCCCTGAGTTCAGTCTCTTGTCGCTCGGCAGTAATCACTATCGATTCAATACTGCCACTGTTGGTCTGCGCAACTACTTGAGCTGATCCGCACAGGATTGCGATGCTAAGGCTTAAGGTTGAGAATTTTGGATTAAATGCTTGCATAGGGTTCCCCGAATTAACCATTTTCCGCAGTACACTGAGGAGAAATTTTGATTTGACTGTAAACTGCTATTTTTAGTTTTTTATAATCTTCGTTTTTTTGGCTGAGGGCTTAGCGTTAGAGCCTGTCTGCTATTTTTATAAATTTATTTACGCTTGCTGCCCGCAGAAAAACGCGTAATTGTAAGATAAATCACCGGTTTTTAAAATTCGTAACGACTATTTATAGACCTCATATAAATCGAAGCGCCATTAAAACAATTCTTCTGCAAGGCTTACAGTAAAGCAGAGGATTTTCATTTAATTTCCTCATTGTTAAGGATGTCCAGATGTCCTGGTATATTCTTTTACCTTTCTTATAACTTTACCAGAACTACAACAAGACCTTAAACCGGTTTGTTTTGCTCAAACATGCGCTTTTGTTCTGCAGTAGCTTCTAGCTGATATTTTTCTTTCCATTCCGAATACGGCATACCATAAATAAGTTCTCTTGCCTCTTCATAGGAGATTTCTTCACCCTGATTCTCCGCTGCAGCAACATACCATTTCGACAGGCAATTTCTACAAAATCCCGCCAGGTTCATCAGGTCTATATTTTGTGCATCCTTGCGGGAATCCAGATGCTCAACCAGTCGCCTGAATACAGCGGCCTGAATTTCGGTTTCACTCTTCATTGCTTTTCCTCACAACTTAATAATATTTATAAAATTATCTATTCTAGCCACCTGCTTTAACAGCCTGATAGCCCAGTTTGTTTAATTCAGTCACCAGCTTTTCTCGATGTTCACCCTGAATTTCTATAACACCTTTTTTAACTGCGCCACCTGAACCACAAATTTTTTTCAAGTTTTTGGCCAGTGCTTTCAACTCGTTTTCAGGTAAGGGCAAGCCGCTAATCAGACTGACACCACTACCTTTCCTGCCTTTGCTTTCTCTGGAAACTCTGACTTTACCGTCACCTGAATTCACATTCCCTGATTGTTGCCGGCAAAGACAACGGTCTAATTTTTTTCCACAATCCGGGCAATAACTGCCGGTTTCAGTGGAATACACACGGGTGCTGTTTTTTTTCATCAGATAATCGTCATACCGGGTTATCGATATCTATAAACTCATGTTCAAGCGAAAGCTTTTCAGCCAGATATCTGCCAACTGCCTGCACTCCATAACGTTCTGTTGCATGATGTCCAGCGGCGAAATAATGGATACCGGATTCCCGTGCAAAATGTACAGTTTGTTCTGAAATTTCACCACTGAGATAAGCATCAACACCAAGTTCATATGCCCTTTCAATGAGTTGTTGTGCTGAACCCGTACACCAGGCAATTGTCTTGATTGTTTCAGATTTACCTGGGATGTGAAACGCCTCGCGCATCAGTTTATTTTGCAAATGCGTTTTAAATTCCTCCACCCCAAAGGATCGGGCTAACTCACCCATCACACCAACTTTACTCTTGAAATTGGGATAAAGTTCTTCGGTAATATTAAATTCCAGCAATGCTCCCAGTTGCGCATTGTTGCCTAACTCCGGGTGAGCATCCAGCGGTAAATGATAGGCAAATAGACTGATATCGTTTTCCAGCAGCATCTTTAAACGTTGCTTTTTTATTCCTGTTATTTCTGCTTTTTCTCCCTGCCAGAAGTAACCGTGATGGACCAGCATTGCATCAGCTCCAGCTGCTACTGCCGCCTCAATAAAGGCCTGACTGGCCGTTACACCGCTAATTATCTTATTGATTGCAGATTTACCTTCAACCTGCAGACCGTTGGGACAGTAATCCCGATAATCGTCAGGGTGTAACAGTTTTTGAAGTTCCTTCTCAACTGAATCAAGGCTGACAGACATTGGTATCTCCGGTTCCGACTTGTAATGATATGAGTTAATTACTGTATACTATTCTGCCGGCATCATAACAGATGCCTTAAAT
>JAYPJO010000041.1:0-3495 GCA_038128465.1 Gammaproteobacteria bacterium | reverse complement strand
TGTATTAAAAGCCCTACTTTAGAGGGCCAAACATGAAAAAAGTTATAAATTTCATTTTTTGGCCAGCCCTGGCTGGATTGATTTTTGCACTGGTACTCCTGCAGTTGCCTAGATTGGGAATCATGATTTCAGGATCAGTCAGTACAGGAACCGAACCCGTTCCGGAAGTCAGATCAACTGCGTCATTAAGCTTTAATAATGCTATAGCTAATGTCATGCCAGCTGTTGTGACCATCAACCTGCAGCAGGTACTTGCCGATTCTAACGGCTCCCTGAGCCTTAACAACTCCCTTAGCGAAATAATCAACCAGACTTTCAGTTCATTGGGTGAAAATAACAGCCTCGGTTCCGGCGTCATCATCTCTGAAGATGGTTATGTGGTGACCAGTTATCATATATTTTTAAGCCCTGAAACCGGTGTTATCAATTTCCCGGAAACAATCACGGCGACCCTTTATGACGGCAGAACCGTCAATGCCAGACCGCTTTTATACGATGAGGCTAGTGATCTGGCGCTATTAAAAATTGATACCCAGAATATCAGTTACATAGAACCTTACAATGCGACTGAATTACAGGTCGGTGATTTTGTCGTAGCAATAGGCAATCCCCGCAATATTGGTTTATCTGCTTCACTGGGAATTATAAGCGCCATTCATCAGGATAATGATTCTTATCTGATCCAGACCGATGCGGCAATAAATCCGGGATATTCTGGTGGCGCACTGATAGACACAGAAGGCAACCTGATCGGTATAAATTCCAATATTCTGTCTGAATCCGGCGGCTCGGAAGGTCTGGGTTTTGCCACCCATGCCAGCATGATTAACCTGCTTTTAAATTACTACTTCCAAAGTGGCCCAGGCGGCTATCTGGGGGTAGACGAATCTGCCCTATTCACCCGTAACGAAGGCATACTGCTCTATGGCCAGAGTGTAGAAGGTGCTCGCGTGCTGTCTCTGGTTGAAGATGGCCCTGCACAACGAGCCGGTATAGAAATTGGGGATATTATTACCGGATTTAACCAGACAAAATTCGGCACCTTGATTACCGAGGATGATCTGTTCGATGAAATTGCTGCCATCAGCAACCTCGGTGCCGGAGAAGTTGTTGAAATAGAAGTCTACCGAAACAGAAACTTTCTTCGAATTCCGGTAACACTGGGTGTCGGCGAACCCTTTGTCCTGTTTTCAGTTCAGTAAGAATTAATCTGCTTTTTTCTGTCAGCTTTTTTTTCTGTCAGCCTTTCTGAATTCTGCCGATAGGGCATGAGCAGTTAAACCTTCTGATCTTGCCAATTCCGAAGCTGTATCAGCAAGCTCAGAGGCAAGCTCTGAAGTACATGAGATCAACGACGATCGTTTCTGAAAGTCATACACCCCCAGAGCCGAAGAAAAACGGGCTGTACCCGATGTAGGCAATACATGGCTGGGACCAGCACAATAATCGCCGAGCGCTTCAGAAGTATATTTACCCATAAAAATGGCACCTGCATGTCTGATCAAAGGTAACAGTTTTTCCGGCGCTTCAACTGAAAGTTCCAGATGTTCCGGCGCAATTTGATTGCAGATTTCTGCTGCCTGAGCCAGATCTTTGGCGTGAATCAATAATCCCCGGTCTTGCAGTGAAGCCTGAATGATGTCTTTGCGTTCCATCTCTGGTAATAACCTAAGCATGCTGTTTTCAACTTTTTCAATAAAACCCGCATCTGTGGCAATCAAAATGGCCTGTGCATTTTCATCATGCTCAGCCTGTGAAAACAGGTCCATGGCTATCCAGTCAGGGTCAGTGCTGCCATCGCAAATTATCAGTATCTCTGACGGACCAGCAACCATATCTATGCCAACCTGGCCAAACACCTGTTGTTTAGCTACCGCCACGTAAATATTTCCAGGCCCGACAATCTTATCAACTGCAGGAATGCTATTTGTTCCAAATGCCAGAGCGGCGATGGCCTGTGCACCGCCTACAGTAAAAACCCTGTCTACTTTTGCCAGGGACAGTGCTGCCAGCACCAGTTCATTCACCTCTCCATTTGGTGTAGGAACCATAGCTATTATTTCAGGAACGCCGGCAACTTTTGCAGGAATTGCATCCATCAGCACAGTGGAAGGATATGAAGCCTTGCCTCCGGGAATATAGATGCCAACACGGTCAAGGGGTGTTATTTGCTGACCATAACTGGAACCATCTTCTTCACTATATTGCCAGGATCCCTGTTTTTGTTTTTCGTGATAGCGCTGTATCCGATCGGCGGCATTTTGTAATGCTTCAAGTTGTTCAACAGGAATTGTTGCCAGGCTTTTCTGTAAACGTTCCTGAGAAATCTCAAGCTCATCAATTGCCGAAATTTCTCTTTGATCTAGCTGCCTGGTTAATTCCAGTACGGCATCATCACCTTCAGTTTTAACCCTGTTTAAAATACTTTTTACTGTATTCAGAACATCATCACTGACCAGGGTATCCCAGGTAAGCGCCTGTTTTAATGCATCATTAAAACCTGAATCAGCAGCATTGAGTTTTCGAATATCCAGAGTCATTCGCGTATGTAGCTTATCGATTGAAAAGTAATATTTTTAAAATATCAGTTTACTGCTGCACGCAAGCGTTGCAGCAAGGCCTGAATCTGATCATGTTTAAGCTTCATGGCAGCCTTGTTAACTATAACCCGGGTACTGACTTCTGCAATAAGATCCATAGGTTCCAGACCATTGGCTTTTAGTGTTCTTCCACTATCTACGATATCAACAATCAGATCAGCCAGACCCATTATCGGTGCCAGTTCCAGGGCGCCATTTAACTTGATAATATCAACCTGTTGCCCTTTTTCAGAGAAATAGGCCTTGGCGATATTCACAAACTTGCTGGCCACACGAATTCTTGCCGGGAGCTCATCCATACTAACCGGACCGGCTGTCATCAAGCGACAGGTTGCCAGTTTCAGGTCCAGGGATTCGTAGTAACCCTTTGAACCATTTTCCATAATAATATCTTTACCGGTAATGCCCATGTCAGCACTCCCAAGTTCCACGTAAGTAGGAACATCAGAACCTCTAATCACCATGAGCTTCACACCTGGAATATTGCTGTCGAAAATTAATTTACGACTGTCACTAATTTCTTCTGCCGGTATAACGCCAGCCTGTTCCAGCAGTGGTAATACTTCTTCAAGTATTCGTCCCTTGGTAAGGGCTATGACGAGATTATTCTGTGTCACTTTATTTCTCTGTTGCTTCCAAATTTGCTAGGACCATGTATTCCTGGATATCAATTACAGTTATAAATATTCACTGTGCTGATAGACCGCTAATTATTCAGGCGGGTAAACGTCGAATCTTTGCACCGAGCAACTGCAGTTTTTCTTCTATACATTCATAACCACGGTCAATGTGGTAAATACGATCTACCATGGTCTCATTTTCTGAAACCAGCCCTGCAATAATCAGACTTGCTGATGCTCTCAAATCCGTAGCCATTACCGGCGCACCAATTAGC
>JAYPJO010000040.1:2561-12185 GCA_038128465.1 Gammaproteobacteria bacterium | reverse complement strand
TGGCCGGATTTGAACCGACGACCACCACACCCCCAGTGTGGTGCGCTACCAGGCTGCGCTACACTCCGAAATAGTTGGAATGGATATGCTAATTGGCTAGGTGTGTTAAGGCTTCTTCGATCTCTTCAATCAGCTCTTTAATCACCTGTTGATTCATCACAGTCTTGGCTTCTGCAACATCATTGCCTGCCATACGCTGTCTGGCTCCGCCAATGGTAAAACCCTGCTCATAAAGCAAGGTCCGGATCTGACGGATCAGGACAACATCCTGGCGCTGATAATATCGACGATTACCACGACGTTTAACCGGCTTCAGCTGGGAAAATTCCTGCTCCCAGTATCTAAGTACATGCGGTTTTACTTCACATAAATCACTGACTTCACCGATAGTGAAATAACGTTTGGCCGGAATTTCCGGCAACTCTGAATTATGACTCGGTTCCAGCATAGCCTTCTACTCTCGATTTAAGTTTCTGCCCTGGTCTGAAGGTCACCACACGACGCGCCTGAATAGGGATTTCTTCACCTGTTTTGGGATTTCGTCCCGGACGCTCACGTTTATCTCGTAAATCAAAATTCCCGAAACCAGACAGCTTCACTTGCTCGTTATTTTCCAGTGAAAGCCTGACTTCTTCAAAAAACTGCTCAACCAGTTCTTTGGCTTCACGTTTGTTCAGACCCATTTCGTCAAACAGACGCTCGGCCATTTCTGCTTTTGTCAGTGCTCCACTACCCATAGTTCTGCCTTAATACTTGTATTATCTAGCTTTTTTCTTACTCGGGTTAGCAATTATGGCCTAAGTTCAGCCGAAAATCACCTTAATTCTGCATTAAATTGTTGTTCTAGTGCCTTGATACAATTATCAATTATTGTATTTATCTCGTCATCATTAAGGGTTCGCTCAGGATTCTGAAAGGTCAGGCCCAGGGCCAGGCTCTGTTTGCCCTCCTCGATATTCTCACCCCGGTAAACATCAAAAATGACGAAATCTTCAAGAAATTCACCAGCTTGCTGGCGAATTAGCTGTTCCAGACTGGCATATTCAATTGTGGTATCGATCACCAGGGCTATATCACGACGTACCGACGGATACCTGTTTAAAATCTTAACTTCTGTTAGAGGTATGTCTTGTAACTCTTTGATTAATAATTCAAAAATATAAACTTTATTAGGTATATCCAACTGTTTCTGTAATTCTGGGTTAAGCGCTCCCAGATAGCCTACCAGCCTGTCATTTCTCAGTATTTGTGCGCTTTGTCCGGCTTGTAATGCCGGATGCTCTGTCGCTACAAAAGAGAAAGACGCTGTATCATTGCTCAACTCAAGCAGGCTCTCAACATCACCCTTAAGATCAAAAAAGTCACTTGGACGGGCAATTTCACCCCATTGTTCAGGCGCCTGGTTGCCCCAGATAAGACCTCCCAGCATGGCTTCCTGGTGGATCTCACCTTCCACCCTGGAAAATACCAGACCAGATTCAAAAATGCGTACGCGCTCCTGTTGCCGGTTTTGATTGTGTTTAAGCGTCTGCAGCAGACCAGGCCACAGGTTACGCCGCATAACCGACATCTCACTGGATATCGGATTGGCCAGTGTAATTGCTTCTGAATCTGACCGGGTCAGGCTCTTTTCCAATTCCGGTTCCACAAAGCTGTATGAGATGACCTCCTGATATCCAATAGCCGTAAGTCTTCTTCTAAGCTGGCGTAAACCAAGGCGGTTTTCAGAGACTGTATGTAAACTGCTGCCTGCGGAAGAGCTGCTAATCGGCAAATTATCGTAACCATAAATACGGGCCAGCTCCTCTACCAGATCGGCCTCAATGGAAATATCAAAACGCCAGCTGGGCACCCTGAATAACCAGCTAACATCATCCTTTTCAAGTAATTCCAGCCCCAGTCGGGTAAGAGTATCTTCAACTTCTGTCGCAGAAATTTCCAGCCCAAGCATGCTGTACAGTCTGTTCGCTCGCAATCTCACCTGCCGTGTTGATGGTAATTCAGCATCAGTTACAACGACTGGTCCAGCTTCACCACCAACTATATCCAGCAATAACTGTGTTGCCCTTTCAATGGCCAGTTTTGGCAGCTCATAATCCACACCCCGCTCAAAGCGGTGCGAGGCATCGGTATGCATACCGTAAGTACGGGCTTTGCCTGCCACACTTAATGGGTTAAAAAATGCACTTTCCAAAAACAGGTGCCTAGTTTGCTTACTGACACCGCTGTGCTCACCACCCATTACACCGGCAATGGCAAGTGCTTTCTCATGATCAGCAATTACCAGGGTCTCTTCGTTAAGCTCGACTTCCCTGCCATCGAGCAGTACCAGTTTTTCTTTTTTTGCTGCACGGCGTACCTGTATACCTTGATTCAGTACATCCAGGTCAAAGGCATGCAGGGGTTGTCCCAGTTCCAGCATTACATAGTTGGTCACATCCACTGCCGGATCGATACTGCGTATACCACTGCGTCTGAGTTTTTCCTGCAACCAGACCGGTGAGCTGACCGACACATCAACATTGCGGATGACGCGCCCCAGATAACGGGGGCAGTCTTCCGGGCTGAGTAGCTCAACTGCAAACACATCATCAATGGTATGTGGCACTTCAGTTATTTCGGGTGAATTCAGGGCTAATTTGTTCAATACCGATACTTCTCGTGCCACCCCCTGAATACTCAGACAATCACCACGATTAGGTGTTAAATCAACATCAATAATGATGTCATCCAGTTGCAGATAATCACGAAAATCCTGACCCACTGGCGCTTCATCTGGCAATTCCATAATGCCATCTGATTTTTCGGCCAGACCCAATTCTTCGGCTGAACACAGCATGCCATTGGATTCTTCACCTCTTAATTTGGCCTGCTTGATGGTAAAATCATCAGACAGTCTGGCGCCAACCTGTGCGAATGGTACTTTCTGACCGGCAGCCACATTCGGTGCGCCACAAACCACCTGGAAATTATCCTTACCATCGCTGACCTGACATACACTCAGTTTATCGGCATCAGGGTGTTTATCTACGCTCAGCACTTCACCAACAATCACGCCCGTAAAATCACTGGCCACGGATTCAGTGCCATCCACTTCCAGACCGGCCATGGTTAGCTGTGCCAGTAGTTCGTCACCTGAAACAGTTGGATTAACCCATTCACGTAACCAGTTTTCGCTGAATTTCACTTTCTCAATCCCCTACTTAACCAGCTCAGGAAAACTGCTGTAAGAAGCGCAGATCATTCTCAAACATCATGCGCAGGTCGTTTATCTGGTAACGTAGCATGGCCAGTCGGTCGACTCCCATACCGAAGGCATAACCGGTATATTTTTCGGCATCAACGCCGGAATATTCCAGCACTTTCGGATGTACCATGCCACAACCCAGGATTTCCAGCCAGCCGGTATGACTGCAAACTCGGCAACCTTCCCCTTTACAGTTAACACATTGCACATCAACTTCGGCCGATGGTTCTGTAAACGGAAAGTAAGAAGGTCGAAATCTGACTGATAAATCTGCTTCGAAAAATGCTTTAAGAAAGTCTGCAATAATGCCTTTTAAATCAGCAAAACTGATATTCTCATCGACCAGTAAACCTTCAACCTGATGAAACATGGGTGTGTGGGTCAAGTCAGAGTCGCAACGATATACCCTGCCAGGGCAAATAATTCTGAACGGCGCTTTACCCGCTTCCATCGTTCGGACCTGGACATTTGACGTATGGGTTCTTAATACCGTTTTGGCATCAAAATAAAAAGTATCATGCATTGCCCGGGCCGGATGATGGTCCGGGATATTCAGCGCTTCGAAATTATGGTAATCATCTTCAATCTCGGGTCCATCAACTGTAGCAAATCCGGCTGCAGAAAAGATATCTTCAATACGCTCAATAGTGCGGGTTACCGGATGCAGTGCACCGGGCTGTTGACGTCTTCCGGGCAAAGTGACATCAATAGCTTCACGCTGCAGCAACTCACCAGTTGCCGCATTATCAATACTGTCTTTGCGTTGATTGATGGCTTCCTGAACCTGCTGCTTGGCCTGATTGATTGCAGCTCCGGCGGCAGGCCGTTCTTCAGCGGGGAGCTTACCCAGAGATTTGAGCTGCTCAGTCAGGCTGCCTTTTTTTCCCAGATACTGCACTCTCAGGCCATCAAGCTCGGCAGCATTTTCTGCCTGAGCGATAGCCTGCAAGGCCGAGCTTGTTAGGGCTTCCAGATTATCCATGCCTTATCCAGGGTTAGGCAGAAAGAATCAGGCCAGTGCCGCTTTTGCCTCTTGGGCGACAGCTGCAAAAGCTTCTTTATCATTGACTGCCAGATCAGCCAGAACACGACGGTCGATAGCGATATTGGCTTTCTTGAGCCCAGCAATCAATCTGCTGTAGCTAATATCATTCATCCGCGCCTGGGCATTGATACGGGTAATCCATAATGCACGAAATACACGTTTTTTCTGCTTGCGATCACGATAAGCGTATTGACCTGCCTTGATGACAGCTTGTTTGGCTACACGGAATACACGGCTACGTGCACCGTAATAACCTTTAGCCTGTTTCAGTATTTTTTTGTGTCGACGGTGTGCAACCACACCTCGTTTAACTCTTGCCATATTCTGAATCCCCCTTAATTCTGACGCAGCATGCGTTTAACATTGGACATATCGGCAGGATGAACCTGGGAAGTGCCACGTAACTGACGCTTACGCTTGGTGGTCATTTTGGTGAGGATATGGCTTTTGTAAGCACTTTTGCGCTTGATGCCGGATCCGGTCTTTTTGAAGCGCTTGGCTGCGCCACTGTGTACTTTCTGTTTGGACATTGTCTTACTCCGCATTTAAGGTAAGCCTTTAATTAGTTGTTGGCTTCCTTACGTTTACATTAAGTAAAAGCATTTCCTCCCGTATTCTTCGGGTTAAATCGAAGAAAAAGTTGGAAATGTTTACTGCTTTTTCTTTACCGGGGTTAACACCATGGTTAACTGTCGACCTTCCATTTTTGCTTCCTGGTCGACGGTGCCGTGTTCAGCCAGATCTTCTTTCAAGCGCTGAATCAGCTCCATTCCGATATGTTGATGAGCCAGCTCACGGCCACGAAAACGTACTGTGACTTTTGCTCTGTCTCCATCGTTAAGGAAACGTATCAGGTTGCGTAGTTTTACCTGATAATCTCCTTCTTCCGTCCCTGGTCTGAATTTTATTTCTTTAACGTGAATAACTTTCTGTTTTTTACGATTTGCGGCTTTTTGTTTTTTGAGTTCAAAAATATGCTTGCCGTAATCCATTATTTTGCAAACTGGTGGCTCGGCATCCGGCGATATTAGTACTAAATCCAGTTTAGCTGCAGAGGATTCCTCTTTTGCTTCAGTGATAGTGACTATGCCTTTCTGGGAACCATCGGCCAGAATCAGTCTTACCTGTTCTGCCTCTATCTCATCATTGATGATAGCTCGTTTGCTTCTTTCGTTATCACGCTTAATAGTGCATTTCTCCGTTCAAGTTAATCGTTTATGCAGCCAGCCTGTTATTGGGTTCTGCTATAGTTCCCAATATCCTGTTGTAACACTTCTTCGAACTGAGCTAGATCCATGACGCCCAGATCATTTCCACTACGATCTCTTACTGAAACTGTATTGGCCGCTACTTCTTTATCACCGGCTACAAGCAGATAGGGTATACGCTGCATAGTGTGCTCGCGGATTTTAAACCCGACCTTTTCATTTCTCAAGTCACTTTCTACCCTAAACCCTTTATTTTTAAGGGAATCCACGATTTTTGCGCAGTATTCAGACTGTTTATCGGTAATATTCATTACCATGGCCTGAACAGGTGCCAGCCAGGCAGGAAATGCACCTTCGTAATGTTCAATCAAAATACCAATAAATCGCTCAAATGAACCGAAGATTGCCCGATGCAACATCACCGGTGTGTGGCGGCTGTTATCTTCCGCAACATACTGGGCACCCAGACGTCCTGGCATGGAAAAATCGACCTGGATGGTACCGCACTGCTGCTCCCGTCCCATACAGTCTTTCAGGGCAAACTCAATTTTAGGTCCGTAAAAGGCACCTTCACCGGGTAATAACTGCCAGTCCCTGCCAGTCTTGTTAAGTGCTTCTGTGAGCGCAGCTTCAGATTCATCCCAGACTTCATCAGAACCAACGCGTTGTTCCGGACGTGTGGACAAGCGCAAAATGACTTCATCAAAACCAAAATCCTGGTAGACCTTGTAAACCAGATCAATGAATATTGAGACTTCATCCTGTATTTGCTCTTCAGTGCAGAAAATATGTGCATCATCCTGGGTAAAGGATCGCACCCGCATCAGGCCATGCATACTGCCTGAAGGTTCATAACGGTGACAGGAACCAAATTCAGCCAGGCGCAGCGGTAAATCACGATAAGACTTCAGCCCCTGGTTAAAAACCTGCACATGGCAGGGACAGTTCATGGGCTTGATTGCATACATGCGATTTTCAGATTCAACACTAAACATCTGTTCAGAAAACTTTGCCGAGTGCCCCGATTTATCCCACAAACTGTAATCAACCAGTTGCGGTGTGTTAATTTCCTGGTATCCGTTTTCTTCAAACAGATCTTGCATGTAGCGTTTGATGGTCTGATAAATATTCCAGCCCTGTGGATGCCAGAACACCATACCCGGCGCTTCTTCCTGGAAATGGAATAAATTCAGCTTCCTGCCAATTTTGCGGTGATCACGACGTTCAGCTTCTTCCAGTATATGCAGGTATTGTTTTAATTCTTTTTTGTCAGTCCAGGCCGTGCCATAAATCCGTTGCAGCATTTCATTATTAGAATCACCACGCCAGTATGCACCTGCAACCGACATGAGTTTGAAAGCCTTGATATGTCCGGTACTGGGAACGTGTGGCCCGCGACACAGGTCAATAAATTCACCCTGACGGTAAAAGGAAAGCCCTTCATCTCCGGGGATACTTTCAATGATCTCGACCTTGTAGTCTTCTCCCATTTTTCTGAACATGGCAACGGCTTCTTCGCGTTCCATCATACTGCGTTCAACTGCAACATTCTCTTTACTCAGTCGCATCATTTCTTTTTCTATAGCTTCCAGGTCTTCCGGCGTGAAGGGTCTTTCAAAGGAAAAGTCATAGTAAAAACCGTTTTCTATGACCGGGCCGATAGTTACCTGAGCCGACGGAAACAGATTTTGTACAGCATTGGCCATCAGGTGAGCACAGGAATGTCTGATAATATCCAGGCCATCAGCATCACGCGAGGTAACAATCGCAAGCTCAGCATCCTGATTAATAATATGGGATGTGTCGACTAGATCACCATCAACCTTGCCGGCAAGGGCGGCTTTGGCCAGACCAGGTCCTATTGCCTCTGCAACCGCAAACACGCTGGGGGCTTGCTCGAATTGTTTTTGAGTGCCATCTGGCAGAGTAATCGTAACCATCATACCAACAGGAACCTGTGTCCTGTTTTTTCCAATTTAATCGTTGTGGATATACAGATTTGGTAGGCACGACCAGATTCGAACTGGTGACCTCTACCATGTCAAGGTAGCGCTCTAACCAACTGAGCTACGCGCCTGTATTCCATGAGATCCCTTTACTCACGCCTTATGCAGGCATTTCAAGGAGACGGCGATTATAGAGATAGCCGCCGAAAATCACAAGGAAATCAAGGGAGTCTGGAGCTTTATTTAAGTATCTCTATAGCAGAATCCTTCCTTCTAAGCTGGACTACCCGCACATGAGTGAATTGATAAAACTGCCAGCCATCAGGGATTGGCTGGTTCGACATACTCCACCAGTATGCCATCCGGGTCGATAGCAAAGACAAAGCGGCCAAAGTTGCGCTGAATGGGTTCTGCATTGAGGCTCAGAAAATCATAGCCAGCATCCTGGGTCGCTTCGATCAGTGCATCCAGATTACTTACCTGTAACTGAAACTGAGGTGCACCGACATCCTGAATCCGCCAGTTCAGATTTCTGGCCAATAAAAAACGAATCAGGCTATAAATTTTTCATTGAGCTGTGAAATTCTATCCCGAACTTTGGCGGCCTCTTCAAATTCAAGATTACGTGCATGCTCATACATGGATTCTTCCAGATTTTTTATCTCTTTTGCCAGTTGAGCAGGTGTCATGTGTTCTGAAGCTGCAGAATATTCTGTTTCCGCTTCTGCCACTTCACGTAACTGTGCATAATTTCGTTTGCTTTTGCCAGGTATCTGTCCGGCACCTTCCATGATGTCAGTGACATCCTTCTTGATACCCTGTGGAGTAATGCCATGATCTATATTGAACTGATCCTGTATCTGCCGTCTCTCAAGAGTGGTATCTATGGCAGCCTGCATGGAATCTGTAATCGTGTCAGCATAAAGAATGACTTTGCCATGAATGTTTCTGGCGGCACGGCCCATGGTCTGGACCAGGGAGCGTTCTGAACGCAGAAAACCCTCCTTATCCGCATCCAGCACTGTAACGAGTGAGACTTCGGGAATATCCAGACCTTCCCGAAGCAGGTTAATGCCAACCAACACATCAAATTCCCCCAGGCGTAAATCCCGAATGATTTCGACGCGCTCAACGGTATCAATGTCAGAGTGCAGATAGCGTACGCGTACACCATTATCAGCCAGGTAATCGGTTAAATCCTCAGCCATACGTTTGGTCAGGGTGGTAACCAATGTTCTTTCATTGGCTGCTGCCCGCTGTTTGACTTCAGATAACAGATCATCAACCTGATGAGTTGCGGGTCTCACTTCCGGCTCCGGATCTAATAGCCCCGTCGGCCTTACAACCTGTTGCACCCGCTGCCCTTCATGTTTCTCTTCGTAATCTGCCGGAGTGGCTGAAACAAAAATAAGTTGTGGCACTAGTTGCTCCCACTCTGCAAAGCGCAATGGTCTGTTATCCAGTGCCGATGGCAATCTGAATCCATACTGCACCAGAGTTTCCTTGCGAGAGCGATCACCTTTATACATCGCACCTATCTGCGGAATAGTCACATGTGACTCATCGACCACAACGAAGGCATCCGCTGGCAGATAATCGAACAGTGTTGGTGGTGGCTGACCTTCTTCACGCCCTGATAAATAACGGGAATAGTTTTCAACACCTGTGCAGTATCCCAGTTGCGTCATCATTTCCAGATCAAACTGGGTGCGTTGTTTTAGACGCTGTGCCTCAACAAGAAAATTATTATCTTCCAGGTACTGCAGGCGCTGCGCCAACTCTACTTTAACCTGCTCTATGGTTTCGAGCATACGCTCGCGATGGGTCACATAGTGGGACTTTGGAAATACTGTCAATCGCGGGACCTTTTGCAGAATTTCGCCGGTCAGAGGATCAAAATAGGACAGGCTTTCTATCTCATCATCAAATAATTCTATGCGTATGGCATTACTGTCTGACTCCGCAGGATAAATATCAATGACATCTCCCCTGACACGGTATGAACTTCTGTGCAAGTCCATCTCATTGCGGGTGTACTGTAATTCAGCCAGGCGCTTTAACAGGACTCGCTGATCCAGCTTACCGCCGACATTCAGATGCAGCACCATATCCAGGTAGACGGTTGGATCACCCAATCCATAAATGGATGAAACAGTTGCCACGACAATGACATCGCGT